>JAITQL010000038.1 GCA_031288935.1 Tannerella sp. | reverse complement strand
GCTTGCACCCTTTCAGGGTTTGGGTATTATCGCGTCACCATACACAGGGCGTTGTCCTGTGCCGATGCTCGTCAGGGCGTTGCCCTTCGGGGCTACTGTATCGGAAAATGGAAAATGGAGAATGGAGCATGATGGACGCGACATTTCATTCTCCATTCTCCATTCTCCATTCTCAATTTAAATTTTTGATAATGAACATTCGAATCAACAACAGGGAAATCGCTGTTCTGGACGGTGAAACGGTGATTGAAACAATGCGAAGGGCGGGTTTTGACGTGCCGTCGCTGTGTTACGCGAAGGACGCCAAACACCGGTCGTCGTGTATGGTCTGTGCGGTGAAGAACTGCGAGACGGAGCAGATGATGCCTTCCTGTACAACGCTGCCCGTGGAAGGCATGTCGATCGACAGCGAGTGTGACGGGGTGCAGCTGACCCGCACGCTCTCGCTCGAGCTGTTGCTGAGCGACCATCGCGCCGACTGCGAGGCGCCCTGCCGCATGGCCTGTCCCGCAGGCATGGATGTGGCCGCCATGAACAGGCTGTATGACCGGAAAAAGTATGACGAAGCCCTTGCACTGCTGCGTGATACGCTTGTCATCCCCGCCACGCTCTGTTACATCTGTCATGCGCCGTGCGAAAAGATTTGTCGCCGGGGCGATCTCGACCGCGCCGTCGCCATCCGCGAGATCAAGAAGGAACTCGTTGCACGCACCGATCTTGAAACGGTTGACGCCCCTGCGTCGAATGGGAGAAAAGTAGCCGTCACGGGTTCCGGCCCGGCATCGCTTTCAGCCGCCTGCCATCTGCGCAGACAGGGCTTTGACGTGACCGTTTTCGAGCCGTCAGATGCTGTTTTGACGCCGTATCTCCCTGCCGGAGCCGTGCCGGAAGACGTCGTGTCGCTGGAAATCGAGGCGATCCGGCGCACGGGCGTCCGGTTCGTCTGCAACGCCGGAAATATCCGTCCCGAAGACTTTGAGCGCGTTGTTACGCTCCAGACCCGCTCCAAACAGCCGGCGCGCATGATTGCGGAAGGGCTTGCCGCAGTGTCGGAAAAAGCAGTCCGGCCGTTCAACTCCACTTTTCCGCGCTTCAGCGAAGCGGAGAAAAAGACGGTCGCCGTGCAGGGCGAAAAAAGCGGTTGCCTGTATTGCGACTGCGAGAAAAAAGGCGACTGCCGGTTGCGCCGTTTCGCTTCCGAATATCAAATCAAAGGCAGCCGCTATCTGAAAGGCAGCGTCTCCGAAGCCCTGCGCCGGCAGGAGATTGGCAACGGATTGCGGTTTGAACCGGCCAAGTGCATTCGCTGCGGGCTGTGTGTCTACAACAGCGACAACGGATTTACATTCAAAGGCCGCGGCTTCATGATGCAGGTCGTCCTTCCCGAAGAAAATCGCGGGAATGTCCCGGACATGCTGGCCGACCTCTGCCCCACGGGAGCGATTTACAGGAATGAATAATGTATAGTGAAGAATGAATAATGGGGGGGTGAGGGTTGACAATGGTAAATGTGGATTTTTGAGCGTTGTATTTTTAAATTTTTGTGTGATGAGATATTTTTGCCTGTTGTTTTGCGGTATGGTTGTTGCCGCCGGGTTTTTGGGGTGCGCGCCGTCTTCGCGTCCGGCCTTTGAAGGGAGCAATGACGGCGACTGGCCGCTGTTTCGCGGCGATACGCAACTGAGCGGGTTTGCCCGCGTGACGTTGCCCGAACAGCCTGTCCTGTTGTGGAGTTATCGAAGCGATTCCCGTGTCAATACCTCGCCGGCGGTCTACCGTCAAACGGCGTACTGGTGCGACAGGCGGGGACGGGTCTACGGCGTGGACAGTCAGGGGCGCCGATGCTTCGACTACGATTTTGCCACGGCGGTGGAAGCCTCGCCGATGATCTGCGATTCCGTCCTTTACATCGGACGCATCGACGGTTTCATGAGCGCGCTGTCGCTTGCCACCGGCGATACGCTCTGGAACTTCGAGACGGAGGGACAGATCTCGGCTTCGCCCGGCGCCGGTATTTTCAGGGGAAAACAGGCCGTTGTCTTCGGCAGCTACGATCATTTCCTCTATTGCGTCGACCGGCAGAGCGGACTGGAAATCAGACGCTTCCAGTCGGGCTATTACATCAACGGCGCAGTGGCGCTGTGGAAAAACCATTTCATTTCCGGCGGCTGCGATGCCTGGCTGCGAATCATTGACGGCACAACGGGCGCGCCAACCGATTCGATGCAGCTGGACACCTACATTCCGGCGTCTCCGGCCATCGACGGCGACGGTTGCTACATAGCCGACCATTCCGGAAACGTGTATGAACTGATCCTGCGGGACGGGACGATCGGCCGTTCGCGAAAAATCGTGGAAGCAACCGGCAGCAACGGTTCTTTTGTCTCCGTTCCGGCGCTGTCGGAAACCATGCTCTGCATTCTTTCCGACGATCGCCACCTGTATGCCGTCGACCGGGCGAGCGGAACGGTTCGGTGGAAATACTTGCAAAAGGGCAACTCCGGCGAAAGTTCTCCGGTGATATGCAACGACAAGGTCATTTCCTGTTCAAAGAGCGGCATCGTTACCCTGCTGGACGCCGACAGCGGCAAATGGCTGTGGGAGTACGACACGGGCGAACAGATCACGGCCTGTCCCGCCGTGATCCGGGGACGCTTTTATATCCTGACGGCAAAGGGAACGCTGTTTTGTTTTGGAGAATAAAAAGGGCGGTAAAGTATATGAGATCAAAGTTAGCGCATTTAAAAAGGCCATTCTTCGATTATTTCATGTATCTTTGCCGCGTTACAGAACTATTAAATGAAATTAGTAATGAAAACAATGAAATGGACGGCGCTGACGGCAATGATGTGCGGATGCATGTCCGCCGGCTTTGCAGAGAACGGGATTGACGGGCTGACACATCCGGCATCGCTCGACCTTATCGACCTTTCTGGCCGCAGAGTACTCGCAAGGCAAGTGTCTAACGGCGATTATGTCCGTGTCGGTGCGTTGCCAACGGGCATATGCGTGGCCGTTCTTGCCACGGAACAGGGAAGGATACAGCGTAAAATCGTTAAGCGGTAAAAAAGATGGAACGGTTGAATAGCAGAAAGGGTAGGGGAGGAGCGCTTTTAAACGGAAAACGCTTGAAGATGGAACTTTCGGGCATTCCAACCCTCTTTCAATCATTGAATGTTGAATTTTTGAATCTTTGAATTTTAAATCATGTCTGAAAAGTTTATTCGCATCATTTGCGAGAAGTTGAACGTGCGTGAAGAGCAGGTTCGCAATACATTGAAGCTGTTGCTCGACGGAGCGACAGTCCCGTTTATCAGCCGTTACCGGAAAGAAGTAACCGACAGTCTGAACGAGGTACAAATCGCATCCATTCAGGAGCGTTACGAAAAACTGCTGGAGCTTGACAAGCGCCGTGAAGCCATCCTGCGTTCGATTGAGGAGCAGGGCAAACTTACCGGCGCCCTGAAAGAGCAGATTGAGGATGCCGAAAATATGACGAAGCTCGAAGACCTGTATCTGCCCTACAAACCCAAACGCCGGACGCGCGCCTATATCGCGCGCAACCGCGGTCTCGCGCCTCTGGCGGCCTGGCTGATGGAACAGGCGGCCGGCTATCCGGTCATGATGGCGCAACAGTTCGTCGACAATGGCGTACTTACTTCCGCAGAAGCCTTGCAGGGTGCGCGCGACATCATCGCCGAGCAGGTCAGCGAAGACCTCCATGCGCGCGAAGCCATCCGCCGCTGGTTTTCGTACGACGCCGTTATTCGGTCGACCGTCATGAGGCACAGAGAGATGGAGGGTGAAAAATACCGCGACTACTTCGACTTTTCGGAGCCGCTGCGCCGCTGTCCCTCGCACCGCCTGCTGGCCATGCTGCGCGGAAAGGACGAGGCCTTTCTCAGCATCCGCATCGAACCCGACGAATCAAAGGCGCTGGAGATCCTGGAGCATTTGTTTGTGAAAAACGATACGGAAGCGGCCAGACAGGTGAAGGAGGCTGTCAAGGACGGTTATAAACGGTTGCTGTGCCCCTCCATCGAAACGGAATTTGAATCGGCGGCAAAGGAAAAGGCCGATAACGAGTCCATCCGCGTTTTCGCGGACAATCTTCGCCAGTTGCTGCTGGCCGCGCCCCTGGGACAGAAGAGCGTACTGGCCATCGACCCCGGATTCCGCACCGGGTGCAAGATCGTCTGTCTCGACGCGCAAGGCAATCTCCTGCACAACGAAACCATCTATCCGCACCCGCCCCACAATGAAGCGTCGATGGCGAAACACAAACTCTCCTCCCTGATCAACGCCTACGGAATCGAGGCCGTCGCCATCGGCAACGGCACGGCAGGCCGCGAGACGGAGGGACTGCTCCAAAGCATGGTCTTCGACCGGAATATCGAGGTGTACATCGTCAACGAAAGCGGCGCCTCGGTCTATTCGGCTTCGGCCATTGCCCGCGAGGAGTTTCCCGAATACGACGTGACGGTACGCGGCGCCATCTCCATCGGCCGTCGACTGATGGACCCGCTGGCCGAGCTGGTAAAGATCGACCCCAAATCCATTGGCGTGGGACAGTATCAGCACGACGTCAACCAGCAGAAGCTGCGGAAGAGTCTGGATGCGGTGGTAGAGAGCTGCGTCAATCTGGTAGGGGTGAACGTCAACACGGCCGGCAAGCATTTGCTGACGTACGTTTCGGGCGTCGGGCCGCAGCTGGCGCAAAACATTGTGGACTGCCGCAGGGAAAACGGCGCCTTCCCCTCGCGCGCCGCGCTGAAGAACGTACCCCGCATGGGCGAGAAAACGTTTGAACAGTGCGCCGGCTTCCTGCGTGTGCCGCAGGCCGAA
>JAITQL010000221.1 GCA_031288935.1 Tannerella sp. | reverse complement strand
CCGCACGTAGTGAGAGCCATCGAAGACATGCCGCCGGATTCGATCCATACGCAGCGCCGCAAGACCTCCGTCGATGCGGAACACTACGAGGCGATTGCCCTGGGGATGCGCAACGCCGTGCAGTACGGCACCTGCACCGGCCTGTACATGCCCGGAATCGAAGTCTGCGGAAAGACCGGCACGGTCGAAAACCCCCAGGGCGAGGATCACTCCGCCTGCATTGCCTTCGCCCCCGTCCAAGACCCGAAAATAGCCATTGCCGTATACATACAGCACGGCGGATTCGGTGCAACGAACGCCATTCCCGTGGCACGCCTGATGCTGGAAAAATTCTTTTACGGCCAGGTGCGCGAACCGCTCAAGCTGCTGGAAAGAGACATTATCCACCGCGTGATTCAGTAAAGACATGTACGGAAGAAAAACAAGCGTCTGGCAGGCCGTCGACTGGTGCACCGTCGGAATGTACCTGCTCATGGTCACGGCCGGATGGTTCGTAATCTACGGCGCAAGCTCCGACTTTGAATCGGCTGACCTCTTCGACCCCTCCGGCCGGATGGGGTCGCAACTGATCTGGATCGGCATCGCCTTCAGCATGACCTTCATCATCCTGATGCTCGACAAGGACTTCTTCGAGACGCTCTCCATCCCCATATACATCCTGCTGCTGCTGCTGCTGCTGCTCACCTTCTTCATTGCGCCGGACATCAAAGGCTCGCGCTCGTGGCTCGTGTTCGGGTCGATACACGTGCAGCCGGCCGAGTTTGCCAAGTTCGCCACCGCCCTGGCGCTGGCCAAATTCATGAGCAACTACCACTTCAACATCTTTTCTCCCCGGAACTTCTTCACTGCCGCCGCCCTGATACTGGCCCCGATGCTCTGTATCGTGATGCAAAAGGAAGCCGGCTCCGCGCTCGTCTACCTGGCCTTTATCCTCGTCCTTTACCGCGAAGGCATGTCGAGCTTCCTGCTGCTGGCCAGCATCTGCGCCGTAGCGTTTTTCGTAATCATCCTCCGGTTTGGAGGCGACCTGACCGGCAACACGCCGACGGGCGAACTGATCGTCTCCGCCCTGATCCTGGCCATTACCCTCGTGCTGACGCTGAACGCAAGCAGAAGCAAAACCGTTGTGCGGACAGCGCTCTACACGGTCGCGGCCACCGGCCTGGCCGGATTCCTGCTATCGCTCTACCGGCCGGTCAACTTCGTATGGGTCATCCTGTCGGCCACCGCGCTGACCGTTTGCTACCAGATCTATCTTTCGCTCAAGAACCTGACCGGGAAATACCTCTGGATCGTCCTCTTCGCCCTGCTTTCCACCGGCTTCCTGTTTTCGGCAGACTACGTGTTCGACCACATGCTCGACCCGCACCAGCAGACGCGCATCCGGGTGTCGCTGGGACTGGAAAACGATCCGGGCGGCGCGGGATACAACGTCAACCAGTCGAAAATCGCAATCGGTTCCGGAGGCCTGACGGGCAAGGGTTTCCTGAACGGCACGCAAACCAAGCTCAAATACGTCCCCGAACAGGACACGGACTTCATCTTCTGCACCGTCGGCGAGGAATTTGGTTTTGCCGGCTCCGTCGCCGTCCTGGTGCTCTTCGGCCTGTTCATCACACGTATCATTTGCCTGTCCGAAAAGCAGGAAGCGGCTTTCGGCAGAATCTATGGCTACGGCGTCGCCTCCATATTCTTCGTCCACCTCCTCGTCAACATCGGCATGGTTTTAGGCCTCACACCGGTAATCGGCATCCCGTTACCCTTCTTCAGCTATGGAGGCTCGTCGTTACTGGGATTCACGATCCTGCTCGTCATCTTTCTGCGTATCGACGCCGGACGCAAGGAAAAATAACCGCATCCCCGAATGGCGGCATTCAAACCGTCACCGGCACGATTTAGAATACATATTCCGGGTTTTCCCATGATACTCCGAAGTTTCCAGACCCAAGTCCGAAAACTTCGTACCCAAGTCCGAAAACTTCGTACCCAAGTCCAGAAACTTCGTACCCAAGTCCAGAAACTTCAGACCCAAGTCCGAAAACTTCGTACCCAAGTCCAGAAACTTCAGACCCAAGTCCAGAAACTTCAGACCCAAGTCCAGAAACTTCAGACCCAAGTCCGAAAACTTCAGACCCAAGTCCGGAAACTCCAGACCCAAGTCCGGAAACTGTCATGTCCTGCCATAGGTTGACAAAAAGAAAGGAGAAAACATGACACATCATTTTCCATTCTCAATTTTTTACTTCTCCACCGTCGG
The DNA here is from genome assembly GCA_031288935.1 of Tannerella sp. Classification (GTDB taxonomy): domain Bacteria; phylum Bacteroidota; class Bacteroidia; order Bacteroidales; family Tannerellaceae; genus Tannerella. The sequence continues at coordinate 7,113 of JAITQL010000221.1, read as the reverse complement.
GAAGGCCGAAATCCGTAACCGTGCGGCGCCCATGGGGATCAGTGTGATCTCCTCCGCAGGTTCGGCGGTCGACACGGGGCTTTGAGGCACAAATGCACACAAACCGTATTCGTCCGTCTGCCATTCGGGGATTCTTGCTCCTCTGGCCTTGAGTTCCAGCGGTACGGAAGCGACGGAAAACGGATAATCATCCGCCGGCCAGGATTTCCGAACCGGTTCAAACGAAGTCTCCGGACGGGCAGGGTCATACACCAGTCCGTAATTCCAGGGCGATCCGGGTTGTATCTCGTACGATGGCCACCGAGCCGGATCGGCGGTTTTCTGCCATTTTGAATCACCGATCGCCGCGTCGATGCTGTTTTTCCCGATACAGGTTTCCTCGATACGGAGGGAGAACGTCAACGGCCCGTAATTGACGCTGACACTGTTTCCATTCTGCGCCCAGACGTCGACGGTCAGACGCATGGGCAAGGTTAGCCGTACCGTGTCGCCTGCCGACCAGCTGCGGTTGATCCGCATGTAACGCGACGCGCCGGCGCGGACGAGCGCCCGGTCGCCGTTGCGGCCGACAATCTCCGCCGTCGCTTCCCGGCACCACGCCGGCACGCGCAGATACAGCGGAAAGACGGCCTGGCTGCCTTCCCTGACCGTGATTTGGACGGTCTCGTCAAACGGGTAGTGCGTTTCCTGTTCCAGCAGAACCGTCTCGCCGTTGCCGACGCGCGCCTGCACCGTGCTTTCGGCATACAGCGCGGCCAGCAGTCCGTTGTCCGGCGTGGCCATCCACAGGTTTTCGGCATAATACGGCCACCCCTGCGTATGGTTGTGCTGGCAACAGCGGCTGCTGAAGGGGTTCATGATCAGGAACGGCCCGGCGTTGTCGATGCCGGGATGATGGTTTTTGTCGTCGCTCGCCACCATGTTGGGACTTGTGATGTAGCGCAGCGACCGGAGGTCCGGCATCATGGAGGCCGGATAGGTGTTGAAGGCCACGTTCTCGCAATGGTCTGCCCAGAAGGGATCGCCGCTGATGCGGAGCAGCAGTTCGTCGGAAGACATCTGTTCCACCATGCCGCAGGTCTCTACGCCTTGCCGGGGGTCGTGATACCCTTCACGGGCGTTCTCGTCGGCGCCGAACATGCCGCCGGGCACCTGGCCGTAGCCTTGGCGTATCAGGTAAAAGTCGTTGTAGGATGCCTGCAAGTGGGCGCTGTCATGGCTTTGCAGAAAGTAGGTGGCCGGTTCGCGAAACGACTGGGCGATATTCACGTTGTGGCGGTTCGGCAGCCGGTCGGCCTGCATCCAGTCGGCCGTGTTGCGGTGTATCTTTTCCCCCAGTTCCAGCAAAAACGCATCGCCCGTAAGGTTGTATAACCAGTATACGCTGTACAGGTTGTCTCCTCCGCGGCTGTTTTCCCAGTAATCCTTGAGAAAGAGCGATTCGTCCAGCTGGAGCTGCCAGCGGAAATAGCGTGTCATAAAGGCAATCACCCGCCGGTCGCCGGCATATTCGTAATATGATTGCAGGCACCAGAGCATGATCATGTTTCCCCATAAGTCGGGACGTCCCCTTTTCTCGACCCAAGGCCCGAAATAGCCGTCCGCCCGCTGACTGTTCAACACGGCTTCTATCCAGACTTTCGTTTCACGGATCATCGCTTCGTCATTCAGCAGGTAAGCCAGGTTGCCATAGCCCTTGAGCCAGTACGGCACTTCCTCCCATCCATGCTTGCCCGTCCCGTCCCTGCTCAGCCAGGCATTGTTTTCCTTCTCGAGCCAGGCGCTGATTTCTCCCAGATGACCGCACAAGCCGTCGCGCTGTAGTTCGAGCATCTTTTTCACCCAACCGCCCGGCCGGATACTTCCCGCCGGCAATTTCACAAACCGCGAAGGCTCGAGCGGCGCGCGGTTACCTGCATAGAGTGTATTGGAGACGCGCGTATCCGGACGCAACACGTCTCCACATTCCATTTTCGTGCCGCATCCCGCAAGGAGAGCCGTCGCACATCCTGTCAAAAAGAAAAGACTGTATTTCATAACTTCTTTCATTATATTGACTGCAAATGAAGGTATTTTCCCGCAATAAAACAAGAAGGCTCCTCAACCGGGAAGCCAGCCCGACGGCAACGCCCCGGACAGGAAAAGCAGGTCGCCGTGCTTGCCCGGAGGACGGTAAGCCCGGCATTTTATTATATGCCGGGCTTACGGCTCAATCTTGAATCTTGAATTTGGACAGTTGCTGTACGGAGAGGCCGGTAGCGACAATCACGCCCCGGTCGTCGACCAGAAAGTTTGTAAATCTGTTTTTCAGCCGGTATTTTCTGATGAGCGTCGACCGCTCTTTTCCGGCAAACCATTGACCGGAGGTATCCAGACCGTCTGTCTTCAACGTCTCTGCAAAAATAACGGCTTTCTCGTCCAAGGAAACGGAACACAGGAGGAGCCGCGTGGAATCCAGTTCGCCGGCTTTACGTCCGAGTTGCATGTTGCGAATGCGGGAAACGGCATCATACGTCGCCCAGAAATTCACCAGGGTGTAACGTCCCGTCTGATTTGCGAAATCAACAGCCTCCCGGCTTCCCTCCGGCTTTATTTTCGGAGCCATGTCTCCCGGCCGGTGGCCTTCCGCAAAACTTGCTTTTTCCTCTCCGACAGACGAACTGACAAGTATCATCGCTATCAGTCCGAAGAGGATACAAGATTTCTTTCTCATATCGTGAAGTTTTAATTTGGGTACAAAAATACGGCCTTCCCGCATATTTTGCCGTTCAAAACGGCCTCCGTTCCGTTTTTTTGCGGAAAGGAGGCCGTGTTTTAATATCTTTTTACTTGTAGTCCACCTTGGCTGTAACCGGATAAGCCAGTTTGGTGTAGATGCTGTCGCGCGGACAAAAGAGCGTCGACAGCGTGGCCATCGGCGCCGTTTCGATAAACTTCAGGCTCCTGTTCTTCATCACGTTGATGTTGACCAGCAGGTTTTCTCCGCAGTTCAGTTTCACCAGCGCGGCGTTTTTACCGACGTCCAGATCGGCAATCCGGTTGCCGCGGCAGGAAAGTTCCTTCAGTGCGGGATTGTGACCCGTGTCGATCGAGGAGAGCTGATTGCGGCTGCAGTCGATCTTCTCCAGCCGTTCATTGCGATTCACGCTGATGGCCGTCAGCATGTTTTCCGAACAGATCAACTCCGTCAACACGGGGTTTTGACTGATGTCCAGCGCATCCAGCAGGTTGCCGCCGCAGTTCAGGGACGTCAGGCGGCTATTCCCGGCCACGTTGAGCGTTTTCAATTTGTTTTTGCTGCAAACCAGACTGTCCAGCGCCGTATTTTGCGCAATGTCGAGAACGGTCAGGTGGTTGCCTCCGCACTGCAACACGGTCAGTTGCGGATTCCTGCTCACGTCCAGCCCGATCAGCCGCACACGGTTGCATTTCAGTGTCCGCAGCGCCGGATTGCGGCTTACGTCAATCGTGATGAGATTGTTGTCGGAGCATTGCAATTCCGACAGCGCCGGGTTTGTCTGAATGTCCAGCCGGTGAATCCTGTTCCGGTCGCAGGCAAGCGCTCTTAATGCCGGATGATAGCTCATATCCAGCGTCCGTATCCGGTTTGCACTGCATGACAGCGTTTCCAGCGCCGTGAAATATTCCAGTCCTTCGAGCGACGCGATGTCGCGGTTCTCGCAACGGATTTCCCTTACGGCACGCGCTTCGGAACCGGAGAGGCGGCCATCGCCGTCCGTATCGAAATCCGTCAGCAGGTAAACGCAAAAAGCCGAATCGGGAACGGTGACGAAGCCCGTATACGTGCGGATGGCTTCGCGTCGCCCGGCCTCCTCCGCCCGTTTGGCTTCTTCCGCTTTCCGCGCCTCTTCCGCACGGCGCGCTTCGTCATAATAGATTTCACGCGCCGTCCGTGCCGAAGCCTGCTTTTTCTCCCCGACCCTTTCCCTTGCTTCTTCATTCCCGGAGGCTATTTCGGGCATCTTTCGCAGTTCCTTCTCGCCGGTTTGCGCATCCACCAGCCAGGCGGCGAGCGAACCGTCCAGGTAACTCAGCTGTTCGTACGAAACGCTCTTTATCAGGTAAAGCGCCGTCAGGGAAGGCATCGCGTTGCAATACAACTTTTTCAGCGCCGTGTTCCGCGTCACGTCCAGCGTTGTCAGCAGGTTGATGCTGCATTCCAGTTCGGTCAGCGCCGTGTTCCGGCCGACCTCCAGCGCCGACAGGCGGTTACTGCCGCAGTCCAGGTCGGTCAGCGCCGTATTGTGCTCCAGCGCCAGCGTGTCCAGCCGGTTATGCCCGCAATACAGCGTCCGCAGCGCCGTACCGGATGCCACATCCAGCGTGTCCAGGCGGTTGTTGTTGCAAAACAGGCTTTCGAGCGCCGTCTGGCGGCTGACGTCCAGCGTCGTCAGCTGATTCTCGGCGCAATTCAGCCAGCGCAGGGCGATGCACGAAGACAGATCCAGCGTGTCCAGCCGGTTCACCCCTGCATGAAGGAGCGACAGGGCGCTGCAACCGTCCAGATTCAGCGCGTTCAGCCGGTTGTTGTCGCACAGCAGCTCTTCCAGCCGCAGGTGGTTACTCGCGTCCAGCGTCTTGAGGAAATTGTTCCGGCAATGCACCTCGATCAGCTCCGGATTGTGGCTGATGTCCAGCGTATCCAGCCGGTTATTGTCGCAGCGCAGCTTTTTCAACGCAGGATTGCGGCTAATGTCAAATGCCGTCAGGCCGCCGCGCTCAAAATAGTTCGACAGCGAACAGTCCAGTTCTTCCAGCGAAGTGAAATATTCAATCCCCTCCAGCGAAGCGACCGGCTGCTCCGTACACTCGATGCTCTTTACGGCAGCGGCCTCCATGCGCGAGATTCCGCCGTCGCCGTCCGTATCGAAATGCGCGGTCAGATATTCCCTGAAATGTGCATCGGGAATGGATATGTTTTGAGCCGCCCCCGGAGAGGGCAGGCAGACGATGCAGGTCAAAAAAAACAGATGTTTCATCAGATAAGTTTAATGTATGATTATTCCCGTTGTAAATCCCCGGTCAGAGCAGCGCCCCCGTCAGTTCGCTTGCCGAAGCAAACCCGTGCCGGTCGCAGTAATCGTTTATCCCGCGGATGACCTTGGCGGAAACCGTCGGGTCAACAAAGTTGTACGTCCCGATCTGAACGGCGGAAGCGCCGGCCAGCATAAATTCGACCGCGTCCTTCCATCCGGCAATCCCGCCCATGCCGATCACGGGAATCCTGACCGCACGGGCAACCTGCCAGACCATCCGCAAGGCAACCGGCTTCACGCAGGGGCCGGACAGTCCGCCGGTAACGGTCGACAGCACGGGACAGCGCTTTTCGACGTCCACCGCCATCGCCAGCAAGGTATTGATCAGCGACACGGCGTCGGCGCCTTCGCCTTCGACGGCACGCGCAATCTCCGCCACGTCCGTCACGTTGGGAGACAGTTTCACGATCAGGGTCTTGGGATAAACCCTGCGCACGGCGCGAACCACCCCGGCCGCCCCCTCGACCGTCACGCCGAACGCCATCCCGCCCTGCTTCACGTTCGGACAGGATATGTTCAGCTCAATCGCCGGAACACGCTCCAGCGAAGCGATCTTTTCCGCACAGGCCACGTACGTTTCCACCGACGAACCGCTGACATTGACAATCCAGTTCGTGTCTATCTCCTTGATTCGCGGATAAATCGTCCGGATGAAACTGTCAACGCCCCTGTTTTGCAGCCCCACGGCATTGAGCATGCCCGACGGCGTTTCCGCCATGCGCGGATACGGGTTCCCCTCGCGGGGTTCAAGCGTGGTGCCCTTCACCACAATCCCGCCCAGCGACGGGAGGTCTGTCAGATCGGCATATTCAAGCCCGTACCCGAAGGTGCCCGAAGCCGTCATCACCGGATTCTTCAACGTCAAACCGGCTATCCGCATACTTAATTCTGCCATACGATACAATTCAATGATTTAAAGATTCCATTCCAGTTGACTGACCTCGAAGACGGGGCCTTCGGTACAGACGCACACGTGCCCCGCCTTCGTCCGTTCCACGCAGCAAAGACAGGCGCCGAGGCCGCAGGCCATCGTGTTTTCGAGCGACACCTCGCACGGCGTCCCCGTCCGCATTGCATACCCGCCCATCGCCACCATCATGGGCTTCGGGCCGCAAACGTACAGCCGGTCAAACCGTTCCTGCCGCAAAACGGAATGATCCGTCACCCGTCCCTTTTCGCCCAAAGACCCGTCCTCCGTTGTAACATAGACCGCGCCCCTTTCCCGAAACGCCTCCAGTTGCAGCAAGTCCTCCCGCGTGCGTGCACCCAGCAAAAAAGCCGGCGTAAAACCCGTCTGCCTCAACCGGTCGCCCAAGTAAAGCAACGGCGCTACCCCAACTCCGCCGCCCGCCAGCAAAAGCCGGGCGCCGACAGGCTCCTGCGGCAGGGAAAAGCCGTTTCCCAGCGGCAGAAGCAGGTTCAGCGCCTCTCCCGCGCCCGTTTCCGCCATGCGCCGCGTACCTTCACCCGCCAGCCGTATCAGCAGCCACAACTCGTTTCGCGCCCGATCCACATAATGAATCGAAATCGGCCGCCGCAGAAACGTGCCCGGCGCCCCGTCCACCCGTACTTCCGCAAACTGTCCCGGAACCGTCTCCGGCAACGGAACGCCGGCCGTCAGTTTGAGCAGGCAGCAGTCGGGATGAAGCCGCACGTTCTCCACCACGGTCAAGTCTAACACATATTTCCTCATATTCCTTTCCTGATTGGCTTGTCAAAAAGTTTCCTTCACTCCCGCAAAAGTAGCCATTTTGAGCCAGAAACAAAAATTCCCGGGGAGAAGGGTCAAGAAACGGCTGTTCACAAGGGCCGAGACATTCCCGGTCTGTCCGGGCATACCGCAAATATGCTCGAGTATACGGCGGATATGCTCGCGTCCGCGACGGATATACTCGCGTCTGCGACGGATATACTCGCGTCTGCGGCTGATATACTCGCGTCTGCGATGGATATACTCGCGTCCGCGACGGATATACTCGCGTCCGCGACGGATATACTCGCGTCTGCGGCGGATATACTCGCGTCCGCGGCGGATATACTCGCGTCCGCGGCGGAT
>JAITQL010000178.1 GCA_031288935.1 Tannerella sp. | reverse complement strand
AAAAAAAGCGGTAAAACATTGTTCTACCGCTTTTTAATTACATTTGCTAAATGTTTGTTTTTGGGCGTCACTTCACTTCCTCAAAATCCACATCTGTCACACCGCCGCCATTTGAATCGGAACTTTCCCCATTCGGATTGCTACCTCCGCCAAAGGGACCATTTGGGCCTTCAAACGGATTACCCTGCGCACCTCCGGACGGGCCGTTCTGCGCATTGTACAGGTCCTGGCTGGCTGCCTGGAATACGCTGTTCAGTTCGGTCATGGCGCTGTCGATAGCTGCAATATCCTGCGTTTTATGTGCATCTTTCAGTTTACCCAGCGCCGCTTCGATTTGTGATTTCTTGTCCGCCGGAAGTTTGTCGCCCAAGTCTTTCAGTTGCTTTTCCGTTTGGAAAATCGTACTGTCGGCCTGATTGATTTTCTCAATACGTTCCTTCTCTTTCTTGTCCGCTTCGGCATTGGCGGCCGCTTCTTCCTTCATCCGTTTCACTTCCTCGTCGCTCAGTCCGCTGGAGGCTTCGATGCGGATACTTTGTACTTTGCCGGTGCCTTTGTCTTTGGCCGATACATTGAGAATCCCGTTGGCGTCGATGTCGAATGCCACTTCAATCTGCGGTACGCCACGCGGAGCAGGCGGTATGCCGTCCAGGTGGAACCGTCCGATGGACTTGTTGTCTCTTGCAAGCGGACGTTCGCCCTGAAGAATATGAATCTCGACAGACGGCTGGTTATCGGCAGCCGTGGTAAACACTTCCGATTTCTTGGTCGGGATGGTCGTATTGGCGTCAATCAGGCGCGTCATCACACTCCCCATCGTCTCGATACCCAGCGAAAGCGGAGTGACGTCCAGCAACACCACGTCTTTCACTTCGCCGCTCATCACACCGCCCTGTATGGCTGCGCCGACGGCCACCACTTCGTCCGGATTCACTCCTTTGGAAGGAGCTTTGCCGAAAAACTTCTCTACCAGTTCCTGTATGGCCGGGATACGGGTCGACCCGCCGACCAGGATGACTTCGTCTATGTCGGATGTCGACATGGCGGCGTCGGAAAGCGCTTTCTTGCACGGTTCGATACAAGCCTGTATCAACTTGTCGGCCAATTGTTCGAACTTGGCGCGCGTCAGCGTTTTCACCAGGTGTCTGGGGACATTGTCCACCGGCATGATGTACGGCAGGTTGATTTCGGTACTTGTCGAACTCGACAGTTCGATTTTTGCCTTTTCGGCTGCTTCTTTCAGACGCTGAAGCGCAATAGGATCCTTCCGCAGGTCGGCGCCTTCGTCTTTCAGAAATTCTTCCGCCAGCCAGTCGATGATCACGTGATCGAAATCGTCACCGCCAAGATGCGTGTCACCGTTCGTTGATTTCACTTCAAATACACCGCCGCCCAATTCGAGGATGGAAATGTCAAACGTACCGCCGCCAAGGTCGAATACCGCAATTTTCATGTCTTTCGATGCCTTGTCCAGTCCGTATGCCAAAGAAGCCGCTGTCGGTTCGTTGACGATGCGTCGCACGTTCAGCCCGGCTATCTCGCCGGCTTCCTTGGTCGCCTGGCGCTGTGCATCGCTGAAGTATGCCGGCACGGTGATTACGGCGTCTGTCACCTCCTGTCCCAGGTAATCTTCCGCCGTTTTCTTCATCTTCTGAAGAACCATGGCCGAGATTTCCTGCGGCGTGTAGAGACGCCCGTCTATATCCACACGCGGAGTATTGTTATCTCCCCGCGCCACCTTGTAAGGAACGCGTGAGATTTCCTTCTGTACCTGGTCGTATGACTCACCCATAAAGCGTTTGATGGAGAAAATCGTTTTCTGCGGGTTGGTGATGGCCTGTCGTTTGGCCGGATCGCCCACTTTGCGCTCGCCCCCTTCCACAAACGCCACAATGGATGGCGTCGTTCTTTTGCCTTCGCTGTTCGCGATGACTACCGGTTCGTTGCCCTCCAGTACGGACACGCACGAGTTGGTAGTTCCTCAATCAATTCCTATAATCTTTCCCATAAGTTTTTATATAATTGCCTTTCAGATTTTATTGTTTTTTTATGGTATCACTTCAAATTGTGTGCCAAATGGAATAGACGCCCGGCAAAAGGAATTAAACTGACAGATGCTGACAATATGACGGACAATTTGACTTCTCCTGCCAAAAAACAGAGGCTTTGCACCTCTGCTTATACCTTCCCTTTCCTTTTACTCATATGTCTTGGGACGAATGATCTTATGCAACAGGAATCCGTCTTCATCGCCTTTGAAATCAAGCTCTTTTTTCAAAAAGGGATACAGGTCTTCGCCGAAATATTCGTCTTTGTTATATTTGTCTAACCGCGTACTTCTGCCGGCAGAATACCCGTTGAACGAAAGCCAGACCGTGTCTCCTTCGATTGCTTCGATACGTGCAAGGGTATAGTATCCGTCGCCGGAATTTCGGAGCACATAACAGTCGTTTACCTGCGGGTCTGCCAGAAAACGCTGCCTGTTTGTACCGGCCACGTGCGCTCCAAAGACCAGAAATCCGAGAAAGAGCGCAAAAAGGATCAGTCCCGTAAAATGCAGGATCGGTTTTCGCTGTTCCGTGCGAAAGCGGAGCGCCGCCTGCCTGATTTCAGGCGTCATGCAATAAACGTCCCATTGGGCGCCGCAATGCCGGCATTGTGCATGCACCGACTTGCCCGTGGGGAAGAGGGGTATCCGGAAAAAATGCGCGTAACTCCCGTAGACGCTGCATTGAATTTGGTTCTGCTGTCCGCAGTTCGGACAGGTTTCGTAATCCAGCATGGTGGATTTGAGATGTGATGAACGGGTTCCGAAAAAAAAGATCATGACAGATTTATTTTGACCGGTGAAACAACAGGTTTTGTGAAATGAAAAAGTGCCGGGTTCAAGAGTCCAAAAGGATTCCGGCATTGAATGCTGAACCTGTCCATGCACCGTTTCATCCCGCTTGCAGTATCTGTTTACAAACTGTTCAGGAGGTCTGTTTTTCCGTCTTTGACCAGTTTGAGAATCAGTTCGCCGAAGAGCGTGTTTTGCCACGCAAACCATTCGCGGGTAAATTTCGAAGCATCGTCCCTGTGGAACGATTCATGGATGAAGCCCGTCCCGTTGTCCGTATCCAGCAGCATCCGGACACATTCCCTTATCTCCCGGTCGTCGCGGCTGGTGAAGGCTCTCATGATAACGGACATGGGCCATATCATGTCGTATCCGGTGTGCGGGCTGCCGATGCCTTCACCGGCCTTGCCGCTGTAGAAACAGGGATTGTCGCTGCTCCAGACGAAACGGCGCGTATTCCGGTACACGGGGTCGTTAAGGTCTGTATCTCCGAGATACGCCATCGCCAGCAGACTGGGAACATTGGCATCGTCCATCAGCAACCGGCCTCCGAAGCCGTCCACTTCATACGCATAGACAGGCCCGTATTCCGGATGCTGACAGACGGCATGGCGTTGCAGCGCCGTTTCCACTTCCTGTGCCAGTGCGGTACACCCGGATGCCAGTTCCTCATTCCTGTTGACGGTGCGCAGGATTTCCGCCGCTTTTCTCAGGGAAGAAACGGCAAAGAAATTGGAGGGAACAAGAAACTGCAAGACCGTTGCATCGTCCGACGGGCGGAAAGCCGACGCGATCAGTCCGACCGGTTTCACCGGATTCCCCCATCCGCCGTTAGGCTGCGTATCGGTCGCAGTGGCCGTGATGCGCTGAAACCGGTAAGGCCCCGGAGATTCCCTGCGCTGCTGTTCGCGGAAGGTTTGCAGGATGCGCCCGACGGCCTGCAACCATTCCGGGGTTTTGAAAACACTGTCGTCGCCGGTTACTTCCCAGTAATAATAGGCCAGGCGCAACGGATAGCACAGCGAATCAACCTCCCACTTGCGCTCGTGCAGTTCGGGGAGCATTGCCGTCAGGTCTTTTGCCCACTCGCTGCCCGCGGGGCCATCGTTGAACGCATTGGCATAGGGGTCGATGTTGATACATTTGAGCTGGCGGAGAATGACGCCCCGGATCATTTTCCGCAGCGCCTCGTCCTGTTTCGCAAACGGCACGTAAGGCCATACCTGCGCTCCGGAATCGCGCAGCCACATGGCATGTATGTCGCCGGTATACACGAACGTATCGTCCTCGCCCTCGATGGCGCGGTAATGCACGGTCGTATCCAGCGTGTTCGGAAAACAGTTTTCGAACATCCACGCCAGTTTGGGATGGGTCAGCAACTTCTTGATGCGTACAATCTCCCTTTCAATGGCTTTGGAGGAAAACAGCCGTTCGGATTTGGGCGGACGGTTGCTCTTGGCATATTCGGCGACGACGACGTTCGTATTGTCCCTTTCCAGGGTACAACCGGCTGCGTCGACCGGCTGCGTCGACCGGCTGACTTCCGGCCAGCCCCGCCAGCATCGCCACGGCAATGCCCGCTGTCTTAAAATTTTTTCTGTTCATAATCTTGTCCGGTTCATGACATTGTTTCATTTGACTCCCGCAAAGATATATAAAAATTCAAGATTCAAGATTCAATGTGCTGTCCACGAATGGCACGAACAGGGAAAGTTCAAAGTTCATTTCATGATTCTCAATACAAACCTGTTTAGCGTCCATCCCTTTATATGCCGCCGTAATCTTGAATTTTGAATCTTGAATCTTGAATTACCGCCAGGCGGGAAGGCAGTTTCAATTAAATTCGTACTTTTGTGCCTCTGAATGACATTGGTTTCAATTAAAATTAACAGGTATGTATAATTCATCTTTCAAGCGAATGGCCCAGGTTTTTGTGGGCATTACGGGGTTCAACCCGCTGGCGCTGCTGGGAAGCGTGCGTGGAGCGGCGTTTTATGTCCGCGACTGGATGTGCATCAGGCGGCAGAAGGCGCGGGACGGCAGTGCGGCGTTTCCGATAAAGGCATGCTTTCCGATTCTTGGCGACCGGTTTACGGCAGCAGGGACGATGAGGGGGCATTATTTTTATCAGGATCTGCATGTGGCGGGAAAGATTTTCGCGGCCAGACCGGTGAGGCACGTCGACATCGGTTCGAGGACGGACGGGTTTGTAGCGCATGTGGCCGTGTTTCGCGAGATCGAGGTTTTCGACATACGCGACGTGACAAGTCACGTGCCGAATATCCGTTTCAAAAAGGCCGACCTGATGCAGTTGCCGGAGGGACTGGAGGGGTATTGCGATTCGGTTTCGGCGCTTCATTCGATCGAGCATTTCGGGCTGGGACGCTACGGCGATCCGGTTGATTACAACGGACACGTGAAGGCGATCCGGAATATTACCCGGATGCTGTTGCCGGGCGGCCGGTTTTACTTTTCCGTACCGGTCGGGAAACAGCGCATCGAGTTCAATGCTCACCGGGTGTTTTCGCTGGCGTACCTGTGGGAATTGCTGGGGGATGACTACGAGCTGCTGTCGTTTTCGTATGTGGACGACGCAGGGGATTTTCATGCAGACTGTCCGTTTTCGGAACAGGCGATTGCGGATAATTTCGGATGCTGGTATGGTTGCGGTATTTTTGAACTGCGGAAAAAGCGAACGGCAAATTGTTGATGCCGGCCTTGTAAGTACCGCAGGATACCGATTTCGGTACGGCACACAATATCCAGTATTTTTTGACAGGCAGCAGTTTCCGTCGCACTCTTAAACAGCCGGCTGTCGCCTTTATTTGAAATGGACAAGTTGTAACCGGCCGCAATGTTTTCATCCAGCGCCGTAGCATTTACATCCACCGCCAGACCTTCGGGAAGTTTAAGCGAGAAAGTACCGCTGTTGATACTCGCATCGGTCGGGACATTCAGGGAAAACGCGATCTTGCCCGTTCCGCTTACGCCTGCCGGTTTGTCTGCAACAATCATCGTTTGCTGTTCCTTAATCGTTCCGAAGTTTCATGCCCTCGCCGGCCATAATTATACTCTCGTTTGCCATAATTATGCTCTCGCGCACTATAATTATGTTCTTTTTGATCATAATTATATT
>JAITQL010000139.1 GCA_031288935.1 Tannerella sp. | reverse complement strand
CGCCGCCGCGTGCAGCGGACGTGCGCCGGTCAGCAAAGGCAGGACATGCGCCGGCGCAACATGGCCGGATGACGGTACATGCAGCGACAGCCCGCAGGCGGCGTTGTGAAAAGCGGTTGATCCTTGCATCTTTAATAAAGCTTTTGAAATGTCGGGCGCAAAGATAAGCGTTTTTTTTCGTAAAAAAAAAAAGATTCAAAGATTCAAAGATTCAAAGATTCGTTTCACGCAGATGAAGGGGATTTCAACGCAAGGGCGCCTCCACCTCTCCCCCGGCCCCTCTCCACAAGAGAGGGGAGCGGGGGTTTCCGGCACACGGGAATGGAGAATTGAGAATGAAATGCCGCGCCCCGTCATTCTCAATTCTCCATTCATCCCGTCGGGGATGGCAGTTCGGTAGAAAACCGTTCTGCCTGCCCTCTCGCATTCCGTACGGGATGCAACATCAACGGGCGCCGATTATTTCTACCGAACTCCCATTCCTCACGGAATGGCGGCGCGACCATTGCCCGTACAACCGTCCGTCCCCGCAAACGGCGGAAAGGCGTTGCCCTGTGAACCCGTCGGCCAACGACCGAAGCCCTGAAAGGACGCAAGCCCGGTTTCATAACTGCTCGCGCCCTTTCAGGGCTTGGCCATCGTCGCACCAACATACACAGGGCGTTGCCCTGTGCTACTGCTTAAAGGGCGTTGCCCTTCCGCCGTTTGCGGGGACGGGCGGTTGTTTGGGCAATGGCCGCGCCGCCATTCACCTCTCCCCCGGCCCCTCTCCACAAGAGAGGGGAGCGAGGGTTTCCGGCACACGCGGTTTGCCATACGCTAACAGCTATCCTGAATGAAACACCGTACCCCGTCCTTGCAAACACAGTGAAACAATCCGGGGAATGGGGAATGGAGAATGAATCTTTGAATCTTTGAATTTTTGAATCCTTGAATCCTTGAATTTTTGAATCTTTCCCTGTATTTGCATTTCACACGGGAAAGCCGTACTTTTACCGCATCAAACGTCACGGTTATGTTCATGAATATACAGATAAGCACGATTGTCGGTTTAACGCTGTTCGCTTTGTATTCAATCTCCATCATGAGTTTGATCATTGTCGTCATGCTGGAAAACCGGAATCCGCTGAAAACTATTCCCTGGGTGATTGTTCTTTTGTTTCTGCCGGGAATCGGGCTGGTTTTCTATTTTGTCTTCGGACAGGACAACCGGCGGCAACGCATCATTTCCCGACGCACCTACAAGCGTATCATGAGGCCGCTGCACACCAATCACCTGGTACAGGACCAGTGCGTCGTCGAACCGGCGTATCAGCCCTTGGTCAATCTTCTGAACCGGAATCACCGCAATCCGCTGCTTTACGGCAGCGAGCTGTCGTACTACACCAACGGGCGGGACAAGTTCGAGGCGTTGCTGGAGGAGATCGGCCGCGCCCGGCATCATGTCCACCTGCAATACTATATCTTCGGCGACGACGAAATCGGGCAGCGCGTCCGGGCGGCGCTGATACGCAAGGCGGAGGAGGGCGTAAAGATACGTGTTATCTATGACGACGTCGGGAGCTGGAACGTTCGCAAGAAATTCTTTCGCGGGATGCGGCAGGCCGGCATCGAAATCTATCCCTTTCTGAGGGTGGCCTTCCCGGTGCTCACCAGCAAGGTGAACTACCGGAACCACCGGAAGATTGTGGTGATAGACGGCAAGGTCGGTTTTATGGGAGGCATGAACATCGCCGACCGCTACCTCCACGGCTCCACCTTCGGAACGTGGCGGGACACGCATTTCAAGCTCGTCGGCAAGGGCGTTCACGGACTGCAGTCGGCCTTCCTGATCGACTGGTACGTGATCAGCAAACAGCTGGTCAAGGGCAAGGAATATTATCCGTCGGAAAAGATTTACAGCAACAACATCCTTCAGATTGCGACCAGCGGCCCGACGGGACAGTGGCGCACGCTGGTGCAGGCGATTCTTTTCTGCGTCCTCAACGCAAAGAAATACCTCTACATCCAGACGCCTTATTTCCTGCCGACGGAGGACTTGAACCAAGCCCTGCAGATGATGGCGCTGGGAGGGGTGGACGTGCGCCTGATGATTCCCGAACGCTCCGACACGCGCACCGCGCACATGGCCTCGCTTTCTTTTCTGGACGACATGGTGCGCGCCGGCGTGAAGGTATATTTCTACCGGTCGGGGTTTTTACATTCCAAGCTGCTGGTGACGGACGATGCGCTGTCCTGCATCGGGTCGGCCAATTTTGACTTCCGCAGTTTTGAGCACAACTTCGAGGTCAATGCGTTCGTATATCAGCAGGCCTTTGCCCGGCAGATGAAGGCGATGTTCATGGACGATCTGGCGAATCATTGCGACCAGCTGTCGCCGGCACGCTGGCTGAGACGTCCGCTCCCGAAACGGCTTGCCGAATCATTCATGCGGCTGTTTTCGCCGCTGCTCTGAATCCTTTTACATAAACAGACCCTTACAATGAAATTTCTTCACACGGCCGACTGGCACCTGGGACAAACGTTTTTCGAGTATGACCGCAAGGCGGAACACGTCTATTTTCTGACTTGGCTCAAGTCCCGGATCAAGGCCCTGAACGTAGACGCGCTGCTAATTGCGGGCGACGTGTTTGACAGTCCCAATCCTTCCGCGGAAGCTCAGCGGATGTTCTATCAATTCCTGCACGAAGCGACCCGCGAACACCCGCCGCTGCAAATCGTGATCATTGCCGGCAATCACGACTCGGCTGCTCGCCTCGAGGCGCCCAATCCCCTGCTGGAAGCGATGCGCATCCACATCCGCGGCTCCGTAAAGAGGACGCCGGAGGGCGAGATAGACTGCGCCGGTCTGCTGGTGCCGCTGCTGGAAGGGGAGGAAGTGGCTGCCTGGTGCATGGCGGCGCCTTACCTGCGGCAGGGCGATTATCCCGAAGCGGCCGATTATGCGCAGGGCGTGGAAAAGATGTATCGGGCGTTGTACGGGGCTGTCCCCGACAAGACAAAACCGGTCGTCGCGATGGGACATTTGCAGGCAAGCGGTTCCATCGTTTCTGAAAACGACCGCTCGGAGCGCACCATGATCGGCGGACTGGAATGTGTCCGTCCGGAGTCGTTTGCGCCTGAAATCGCCTATACGGCCCTGGGACACCTGCATCGGGCGCAGCGCGTCGCGCAACGCGAAAACGTGCGCTATGCCGGTTCGCCGTTGCCGATGTCGTTCAGCGAGAAAAACTATAAACAGGGCGTTACGCTGGTAGAGATACGGAACGGGGAAACAACCGTTGAACTTCTTGAAATGCCTCCGCTCGCCGCCCTGCTGAGCGTCCCGCCGGCGCCGGCGCCCCTGGCCGACGTGCTGAAGGCGGTTGAGCTGCTTCCCGACGGAGAGGTGACGGCCGGATCACCCTACCTGCAAATAAACGTGCTGATAACGGAACCCGAACCCTCGCTCCGGCATCGCATCGAGGAGGCGTTGCAACGCAAGTCCGTGCGTCTGGCGCGTATCGCCGCCGTCATGCCGAAAGGCAGCCATGAAATGAACACCATCACTTATGAACAGTTGCAGACCATTCATCCGATGGACATGGCGGCGGATGTTTTCAAACGACGCTTCGGCGGAGAAGAAATGCCCGACGAGATGCGGAAACTTCTACAAACGGTCATGCAGGAGGAGGGCGTATGAAAATACTGGCCATACGGGGAAAGAATCTTGCTTCGCTGGAAGCGGAGTTTGCGCTGGATTTCACTGTCGAACCGCTGCTGTCGGCAGGTATTTTCGCCATTACGGGACAGACCGGCTCCGGCAAGTCTACGATTCTGGATGCGCTCTGTCTGGCGCTTTTTGACGACACGCCGCGCCTGAGCCAGGCCGACAATGCGCGGGAAGGCGTTATCAGGGATGTCCGGGATACGACGATCGGCCAGAGGGACAGCCGTACGATTTTGCGGCGCGGAGCATCCGAAGGGTATGCCGAAGCAGACTTTCTCTCGCTCGGAGGCAGCCGGTTTCGCGCCACGTGGTCGGTGCATCGCGCCGGAAACAGAAGCAACGGCGCCCTGCGACCCTGTACGCTGCGGCTGGTAAATCTTTCGACCGGCGAGGAGGCGACGGGACAGAAAAGGGAACTGCTGTCCCGGATTTCGGCGCTGATCGGATTCACGTTCGAACAGTTCACACGTTCCGTATTGCTTGCACAAGGCGATTTCGCCATGTTTCTGAAGGCCGGCAAGCATGAAAAGGCCGCACTGCTCGAAAAATTGACCGGCATCGAAGTGTATTCGCGTATTTCGACGACGATTTATGAAAAATGCAAACAGGCTGAATACGACTACACGCTGTTGCAGCAGAAAATCCAGGAGGTTGAACTGCTTACCGACGAGCAGACCGCAGCGCTTGCGGCCGAAAAAGAAACCGTTGCCCAAGAGTTGGACGCATTGAAAAACGTCGTGAGCGAATTGGACACAAAACTGAAATGGATGGAGCAGGACGAAAGGATGCGGGAAAAAATCCGGGAGGCGGAAAACAGCCTGACGGAGGTGCGGCAGGAGATGCTTGCAGCGACGCCCCGGTATGCCTGCATGGATCAGCTGGATCGCGCGCAGGAAATCCGCGATGTCTACAATGCCTTGCAAAACGGCCGGAAACAGCTGGACGAACATCTGGCCGGCGAGGCAAGGAAAAAAAGCGAACAGGAAAGCATGGCCGTCCGGTTGAAGGAGATTTCCGGCAGCCATGAACAGCTGGAAAACAAACTGAAGCTCTGGAGAGAGGAGTGGGAACGCATGAGGCCGGAAATCCTTCGCGCCCGCAGCATGGACGTGCAGCTGACAGGCCTGCTCTCCCGGCTGGAAGAAGCCGGAAAGGAATGGAAGACGGCACGGCAGGCTGTACAAAAAACGGAAAACCTCCTTCAGACCCTTGCCAAAGACATCGAAAATGCAAGAAGCGCCCTCCTGAGATATGAACAGTGGTTCGGGAAAAGGATCGTACACCAGGCCATGATGCCCGGGATGGACTTGATCATCGTTCTGCTGGACGAAGCGCAGACTGCGCAGCGGCAGATCGACGAACAGGCGGCCGCGGCAAAGGAGTGTCAAACCCTGCTGGATGCCCAAAACGCCGAACGCCGGACACTCGAACTGGAACTGGAACAGCTCCAGGCCGCCCTGCCTGCCGAGATTGCCGCTCTGCGCGCCCGGCTGAAGGACGGCGAGCCCTGTCCGGTCTGCGGCAGCATGCACCATCCCGTTCAGGGCGCCGTCGGCGAACAGAGATGGAAGGAAGAAGAGTTAAACCGGAACAAACGTCGGGTGTCCGATAAAATCGAGAAAAACATCGCCCGGACGGAAATGCAAAAAACACGTCTGACGCAGCTGACCGCATGGCTCGAACGCGACCGCAAGCATCTGGACGATCTGTTTGCGAAACTGGCAAACCACCTGACGACCATACCCGACTGGCAAACGCTCTTCCGGCAAGGCATCCTTCAGGACAAGCTCCGCCAGTTCGCCCGGCAGTGGGAGACCTGTACCCGCGAACGGGCGGAGGCGCAGCAAACGGCAAGCAATCAAACGACCGTACTCGAGAACGAACAAAAGAACCTGCAGGAAGCAGTCCGTCTGGCGGAAGAGAAAAAGAAAAAGTACGACGACGGGGCGGCCGCGCTGAAAAGCCTGCAACGCGAACGCGGTCAGTCATTGGCCGGGCAGCCTGCCGACGCGGTGGAACAGTCCTGCCTGCAACGCGAAAAGGAACTGACGGAAAAGCTGCAGGCCGCCACGGAACGCAGACAGGAGATCCTCTCCCGGCAGGAAGCGCTCAACGGCGCCATGACGCAAATCCGGGCTGAAATCGACCGGCTGTCTGCCGGATGCGCCGCACAGCAGAAACAGATGGAAGACTGGATAAACGCCGCCGGGGACATCGCCACCGGTGAACAGTTAGCTGCCTTGCTGTCGAAAAGCGCCGCCTGGATCAAGACCGAGAAGCAATACCTGCACCGGTTGAAGGAACAGGCGACCGTTACACAGGCCACCCTGGACGAACGCAGGAAAAACCTCGCCGCCCATCACGCCCTGCCGCTTCAGCCGCAACCCGGCGAGACCCGTCATACCCTGGCCGAGGCATTATCCGCCCAAACAGCAGCCGGCGAACAGCGACAGAAACGCTTCACCGAAATAACGGTAACCTTCGCCCGGCACGGGGAAAATCAAAAACGCATCCTTCGCTACGGAAAAGAACTGGGCGAAAAGCGGCAGCTTTCCGAAAACTGGAAGAAGCTGAATGCCCTCTTAGGCTCGGCCGACGGATGGAAGTTCAAGGCCATCGCGCAGGGCTATACGCTCGACGCTCTCCTGGTGTACGCCAACAAACACTTGCAGGAACTTGCGTCGCGATACGAACTGCAACGCATTCCGGACACGCTCGCCCTGCAAGTCGTCGATCTGGACATGCTGGGCGAGATCCGCACGGTACACTCGCTCTCGGGCGGCGAGTCTTTTCTGCTTTCCTTAGCCCTCGCGCTGGGTCTGTCGGCGCTCTCCTCGAGCCGGATGAAAGTGGAATCGCTGTTTATAGACGAAGGATTCGGTTCGTTAGACATCGACACGTTGCGCGTAGCCATGGACGCGCTGGAGAGACTGCAGACACAGGGACGCAAAATCGGCATCATCTCTCACGTCGCCGAAATGACGGAACGCATCGCCGTACAAGTGCGCGTAGTCAAAACGACAAGCGGAAAAAGCAGCGTACAGATGAACTGAAAATAAAGCAAGATTCAAGGAGGGAAGGCCGGCCAAACCGCTGTACCGTATTCTTGAATTTTGAACTTTCGTTTTCGCCTTGACATCATTGTTTTTCGTGATCGAATAAATAATCCCGGAAACATTGTTAACACTTAGTAGATTTGTACGTTTGAAAAAACAGGTCTTTAATTAACTGATAAATAAAAGAAGATGAAACGTCGAGATTTTTTGAGAAACAGTGCGATGGCCGGTGCAGGGGCTACGTTCATGTTAAATTTTGAAGGCTTGCAGGCGGCATTGACCGGCAGGCAGATTGCCGTAGAAAGCACGCCCGAACTGGTAGCCGTCATGGGCGGCGAGCCGGAAGAGATGCTTGAAAAGGCCCTGGATGCACTGGGCGGTATCGGGCGATTTGTCCGGAAAGGACAGAAAGTGGTTATCAAACCGAACATTGGCTGGGATCGCGCGCCCGAACTGGCCGGCAATACCAATCCGAAACTGATCAGCGCACTGGTGAGGAAATGTATGGAAGCGGGCGCGCAGAAGGTGACGGTCTTTGATCACACGTGCGACAACTGGCAAAAGTGTTATGCTTCGAGCGGTATCGAAGACGCCGTCAAGGCTGCCGGCGGGACGATCGTGCCTGCCAACGACGAACGTTATTACGGCAGTGAAGTAGAGCTGCCGCTGGGTGTCACCCTGAAAGATGCAAAAATCCACGAAGCCATACTGGATGCGGACATCTGGTTTAACGTGCCGGTTTTGAAGAATCATGGCGGCGCCAAACTGTCGTGCGCGATGAAGAACTATATGGGCATTGTCTGGGATCGTCGCATCTTTCACCAGAATGACTTGCAGCAATGTATTGCCGACATCTGTACGTGGACGAAAAAGCCGGTGCTGAATATTGTCGACGCCTACCGGATCATGCACCAGAACGGCCCGCAGGGCAAGAGCGCTGCCGACGTGGCGACCGTAAAGTCCCTGATCGCATCGACCGATATTGTGGCCGCAGACACGGCTGCACTGCGCTTCTTCAACCAGGTGAAGAAACTGGACATCGAGGCTGTCGGACACATCGGCAGAGGAGAAGCGCTTCATTTGGGAACAACCGACCTTGACAGGATCGGTATCAAACGAATCAAGTTGTAGATGAAACAGGTTCATTTTTTAAAAGTATTGCGGGTTTTGCTCGCAATACTTTTTTTCAGTCCCATCCTGCTCTTTTTTGTTGATTTTACGGGCAAGCTGCCTGTCCGGTTACACGGTTTGGAACACATCCAGTTCATTCCCTCCATCCTGGCCGGCGCGTACGTTATAGTGGCGATATGGCTGGCGCTGACCTTCGTATTCGGCCGCGTGTACTGCTCCGTGATTTGTCCGGCCGGTATTTTGCAGGACGTTATCAACCGTATCTTTTGCATCGGAAAGAAAAAGAAAAAAGGCATTCGCCGTTTCCGTTACCGTTTGCCGTCGAACGTGCTTCGCTACGTACTGGCTGCGGTCACTTTCGGAACGGCTGTTTTCGGCGTGACGGAACTGTGCCTGTTGCTTGACCCGTACAGCAATTTCGGACGCATCGCCGCAAACCTGTTCCGGCCGGTCGTTATGGAGGGAAACAACCTGCTGGCCGACGGACTGGGCAAGGCGGGCAACTATTCGCTTTATCACATCACGATTACTTCCGTGACGGCGGCTTCGCTGATTGCGGCAGGCAGCGCTCTGGTCGTGTTTACCCTACTGGTGATCTTCCGCGGCCGTCTTTTCTGCAATACGCTTTGCCCGGTCGGCGCCCTGCTGAGCGTCGTGTCGCGGTATTCGATCTTCCGGATCGTGTTTGATAAAAAAGCGTGTATTCAGTGTCGCTCGTGCGAATATGTCTGCAAGGCCGAAGCCATCGACCCGAAGAAAATGAAAGTGGATATGTCTCGCTGCGTCGACTGCTTCAACTGCCTCTCGTCATGCAGGAAAGGCGCGCTCAAATACAAACCCGTCCCGACAGTAAAAAAGACGGCAGCTGCCCCGGTTGCCGCTACTCCGCCGGACAGTCGCCGGACGTTTCTGGCAACAGGCGTGGCTGTGGCCGCATCCCTCCCGCTTGCGTTGCTGAAGGGACAGGAAGCCCGGAGGAAAGACGCTCCCTTTTCGCTCCCGGTAACGCCGCCCGGCTCGCTGAACCTGACCCGTTTCAAGGACAAGTGTACGGCCTGCCACCTGTGCGTCACCAAATGCCCAAGCCACGTGCTGCGCCCTGCCGGAATGGAATACGGTTTTGATTATTTTCTGAAACCGCGCATGGCCTACATCGACAGTTATTGCAATTACGAATGTGTGATCTGTTCCGAAGTCTGCCCGACACTCGCCATCCGGCCGCTTACGGTGGAGGATAAAAAAACGACGCAGACAGGTATCGCACGCTTCTTTATCGACCGCTGCATCGTCCACACGGAAGAAACCGACTGCGGCGCCTGTTCCGAACATTGTCCCACGCAGGCCGTTCACATGATCCCCTACAAGGGAACGCTGACCATTCCCAAAGTCGAAGACGAGTTGTGCGTAGGCTGCGGCGGCTGCGAATCCATCTGTCCGGTACGCCCGGTACGCGCCATTCTCATCGAAGCCAACGAAGTGCACCGCCTGGCCGAAAAGCCCGGAGAAGAGGAGGCGCTGGATGTGAATGTAGACGAATTCGGCTTTTGAACCGGTTTGATTATTGAAAATGAATATCCGCGGGATGTCACGCAACCGGACAATCCCGCGGATATTCATGCTCTTTAAGGCAGGCTGTCCGTTGCCGGCCGCATTGACGAACGGAACCGATAAACAAGTGAAAGCCCGATTTTCACAGTCGAAAACCGGGCATGCTGTTGTTTAGCAATTGTTTTATTAAAGGAGGTGGTCCCACTTGGGCTTGAACCAAGGACCCCCTGATTATGAGTCAGATGCTCTAACCAACTGAGCTATGGGACCTGATTTTGAAATGACGATCAACCATGAAATCGGGGGCAAAGATAATAAAAAGAATATACATCGGACAAGTTCAGGGCATGATTTTACGTAAATTTCATGCTTGCATGGATGGAATGAAGGCGGACTCTCTCTCCGAAATAACCCGCCTTTGAATCGGAATCAAGCGTTTCTTTTCCAGTCTGCAACCGGAGGATTGCACGGTTTTTCTCCGAAAAATTCAACATACAGGATTCAAAGAACGGCTTATTCCGTTGGGGCAGGTGAAATGTCTGAAAGGCCTGAAAGATTTGTTTTGATTTTGTGTACCATTCTGTATTCGGGATTTAATAACAGGCACAAATGTAATTGAAAAATCGGGGCTGCCCGGCAAATCCCGGAATACTGCTTCCGGCCGAAACAGGCAAACAACGTCGACATGCAGGGATCCATCGGGAATCATCCATCATTCGGACAGGGGAATCCGGTATTGCAGCCATCCATACGCATGGCAATACACAGGAATAACACATATGTATACAGGCAGGCCGTATTCTTTCGCGGGAAACGGCGGTCATTACCTGTTCAAAAACGCCGGTCGGGACGGAGGATGTGTTATTGAATCTCGTCTTCGGTGCGGCATCCTTTAAAACCGCAGGTTTGAAGGGCGCGTTCGGGGGTGGTGATGAAATAAATGACTTCGGCGCAGGTGCACAGTTCGTTTGCTGCATTGTATATCCCGGCAGTGACGAAGACGGCATTGCGTTTCCGTTCCCTGATCCGTCCGCGAACGGTGAGGCCGGGATCGTGCGTGGAGATGCTTTTGAGGAACTTGATTTCCATTTTCGAGGTGACGCCCGTCGTTTGCAACTTTCGGAGAATGACCCATGCCGCCAGCTCGTCCAGCAGGGTGGACTGGATGCCGCCGTGCAGGGTGTGGAGCCAGCCTTGCCGAGTGTCGGCCGGTTGCCAGAAGGAGACAATGTCTTCGCCGTCTTCGTAAAATTCCATGTGCAGCCCGGCGGGATTTGCCGGCGAACAGGCAAAACAGAAGTATCCGTCTGTGCCATTCCAGGGATTGATTATTTTTTTCATCTTGATTCGTATCTGTAAACCGGGTGCAAATATAGAAACTTATTCAAGAATATCTATCTGTGGATAAATAAATTCATTGCCTGTTTCTGTGGCCGGGAACAAATCTGTGCCTATCTTTGTTTCTCGAAAAGAAAACGCTTGACAGAACGGGTATGGTATCTTTAGTTTTAAGTACAGTTTTATGTTTAACAGGCAATCACGGGATTGACAAAAAAGAGAATGTTATGAAATTTGAATTAGTAAAATTGCCGTATGCGACGGATGCCCTGGAGCCGGTAATTGGTAAAAAGACCATCGAGTATCATCATGGCAAACATCTCCAGGGGTATGTGAACAATCTGAACGGTCTGGTTCAGGGGACGGAGTTTGAGCATATGGATTTGGAGACGATTGTCAGGAAATCGGACGGCGCCGTGTTCAACAATGCGGGTCAGACGTTGAATCACACGCTGTATTTCACGCAGTTCTCGCCCGCTGGCGGCGGAAAGCCGTCCGGCAAGCTGGCCGGTGCGATTGATGCGGCGTGGGGATCGTTCGAGCATTTCCAGAAGGAGTTTGAAGCGGCCGGCGTCGGTCTGTTTGGCTCGGGCTGGGTATGGCTTGCTGCGGACGAAGACGGGAAGTTGTCGATCACCAGGGAGGCGAATGCAGGCAATCCGGTCACTAAGGGCTTGAAGCCCCTGTTGGGTTTCGATGTCTGGGAACACGCCTATTATCTGGATTATCAGAATCTGCGCGGCGATCACCTGAAAGCGCTGTGGAAGATTATTGACTGGAAAGAGGTTGAATCCAGATATTGACGGCCGGTCGGAAAAACAGAGTTCTTCCGGCGGCATGACCGTCCGGTTCAACGCAAAGGGAATCCCCTGTCTGAGGATCGTCAACCGACGATCCTCACGGCCGGGGATTCAACGCATGTATCACGTTGATGTTGCATCCCGGACGGGATGGCATGTGATATTACCGACATATCATCCCGGACGGGATTCCGTTGGATTTTTGAAACATTCTTTTTTTCTATCGACATTTCGTCCCTGCGGGACAGGCTCCATGCACAAAACCATCCCGCGTAAAGTATATCTGCGTGAAACGAATCAAAAAGATTCAACATTCAAAATTCAAGATTCAAAATTCGGGGTTTCACGCGGATGAAAGGGATTTCGACGCAGATTCCGCAGATTTCAACCGCCTTTTATCTGCGGCATCCGCGTTGAAATCCGCACCAATCTGCGTGAAACGAATCAAAGAAATTCAAGATTCAACATTCAAAATTCAAAATTCAAGGTTTCACGCGGATGAATGGGATTTCAACGCAGATTCCGCAGATTTCAACGACCTTTTATCTGCGGTATCCGCGTTAAAATCCGCGCCAATCTGCGTGAAACGAATCAAAGAAATT
>JAITQL010000116.1 GCA_031288935.1 Tannerella sp. | reverse complement strand
TGCATCCCGTACGGGATGCGAGAGGGCCGGCAGACCGGTTTTCTACCGAACTGCCATCCCTATCGGGATGTGTAGGCTCTCCACGTTCGGCAAGGGGGCAAGCCCCCTTGTTGGTGTTGTTGCGGCGTTTCTTTTCAGGATAGCTGTCACCGGATGGCAAACCGCGTGTGCCGGAAACCCTCGCTCCCCTCTCTTGTGGAGAGGGGCCGGGGGAGAGGTGGATTGTTTCACTGTGTTTGCAAGGACGGGGTGCGGTGTTTTTTTCATATTTCAGATTCGTCCCGTGCACAGCAGCGGTTTCAGGTGTGAAACGGAAGCATGTCCCGGAAACGTAGCAGTTCATATTTCAGGCAATAACAGAACCGGTAGCCGAGTACGACCGCTTCGGCCAGCGCCAGCGTGAGGGCATACAGGTAGATGGAACTGTTCTGCGTCCCCGTCATCCACGCATAGCCGGCCAGCAGCACGAGGGTGGAGAGGATGACGCTCAGGTTGAACGGGCGCTGGTGTCCGAAGGCAACCAGGGCGGACGTCCCCAGAAAGATGGAGAAGCCGGAGAGGAAGAGGTAGATGCAGAGTATCCGCAGGATGTCGCCCGCCTGCGGCGTCGCGCCGCCGGACAGCAGGCCGGTTACCCAGCCGGAGAGGAAAAACAGCGTCAGGGCGACGGCGGAGGTGACGAGCGTCGTAATCCCCAGGCAGCGGCGCAGCATGTCCCTGTTTTGCGATTTGGAAAGGTTGGGGTAAAGCGCCTGGTTGAACATCTGCATCGGAATCATCCCGCCGTTGCATACTTTCTGGGCGACGTCGAACGCCGTTACGTCGCTCCACGACAGGAAAACGCCGCACATGATCTTTGCCATGTACGCATTGACGGTCAGCGAAACGCGCGAAAAAAAGAACGGCAGGCTTTCCATGAATTTCCGGCGGATCAGCGACCGGGGCGGCAGGTGTATCCGCGTCCCGTCCCTGACAAACAGAAAGTAGCAGGACACCGCCGCCGACACGATCCACCCTGCCGACTGAAGCAGGGGAATGTATACGTAATCGCCCTCCGAGCGGATCACGACAAAAACACTCGCCGTATAAAAGGCCACGGAAAAAAAGCGTATGACGGTCAGCGACCGCATCTGCTCCTTCCCCTGATAGTACCAGACGGGCAGCCATACATCCGCCACGCAGGTCAGGAAGGTGAAGTATAGCAGAACGGCCATTCCGTTCATGGCGGGAATCGTCTGCACAAACAGCGTCAGGAGCAGGAATGAGAGCAGGCACAGGCCCGACTTGATGATCAGGACGGTGGAAACGAGTTCGTCCAGTCCGGCCTTGTCGTTTCGCAGCTGCGCCACATCCCTTACCGCCGAGATGTCCAGTCCGAAGTTCACGATCAGCGAGAAACAGGCAACGATGGCCTGCGCGAAAACGACCAGTCCGTACCGGTCCTCTCCCACCGTGTGAATCAGATAGGGCAGGGCGATAAAGGGCATGGCGACCTTTAAGACCTCGAAGACGGTGAGGTACGAGGCGTTTTTAACGATCAGCGCGAATTTTCCGGACAGGAAGGACTGGATGCTCATACGCGACACGCTCCTTCGGCAAGGCTATTTTGTCCGCCTGTATTCTTGTCCGAGCGCAACAAGGATGTTTTTGGCAAACAGGAATCCCACGGGCAAAACCAGCGTCAGCAGGAGCACGCCGATAGCGGCATACAATTTCCGCGGGCCGACGGGTTTCTTCAACATGTAGGCCGAGTCAATGATTCTGGCGTGATCGGAGCGTTGCCCCAGCGAGAGCACCATTTCTTCCCTTTTTTGGAGCAGGAGCAGATAGACGCCTTGCAGAATCTCCTGGCGGCGCCGGAAACCGACGTACTCGTGTTCCATCGAGGGAACGGTTTTCATTTTGTCCAGTATTTTCCTCTCCTTCGCATGGAGGTCGACCAGCGTCATCTGGCAACTCCTGTTCGCATGCTCGATGGCCAGATACACGCCGTTGCGCAGCTTGTCCACCTGTGCGCTCACGCTTTTGAAGGCGGGATTGTTTTCGTTTGAATTTTTCAGCAGGCGATCGCGTTCCACGACGGATTCGTTGTAACTGCCGATGGCGCTGCTCTTGTCGCCTTCCACGGCAGAGAACAGGGCGGGTACGACTTCGTACCTGTTGGCCGGATTTTTCACGTAATCGTCCATCATCCGAATCAGGTACGACTGCGTTTCCATTTCCACGATCTTGGTCTGCAACTCCTTCATCTGTTCCGTATAAAACAGTACGTCCGTCTCCAGCAGGGTCATTTCGTTCCGGGTCTTGTAGGTTTCGATCTCCGCTTCCACGTCCCTTAATTCGGACAGTACCGAGTCGATCCGGTGTGCCACAAAAGACATCACATTCTCGTCCTTCAACTGCTTAAAGGATTTTGCCTGTTCGTTGAATTTCAGGATCAGGGTATTCAGCATCGCCTTGCCGCGTTCTTTCACATGGTCGCTGCAACTCATTTCAATGATGTTGGAAGATTTGGAGAGGTCTTCGATGTTAAACTCCTCGCTAAACGTTTCCGCCAGCCAGCCCGCGGGCATGCAGGCGATTTTCAATTTGAAATTCCGGCGGATGGAAGCGCCGTTGTCAAAATCGAGCGTAAATTCCGTATCCCCTGCCTTCATGCGCGCCGGCAACGAGGTAAAGGTGAAATTTTCCTTCCAGCTGCCGGTCTTGCATTTCGCCTTTACCTTTACCTTTTCGTCGGAGACCGTCACCGTGAACCTGTACTCCTCGTCCAGGCCGGTTCGCGAAGCGGAATCCAGCGATAATTTCAGCGGCGCATCCGCATACATTTTGTAAAAGGAAAGGGGTTTGAAATACTCCACATTCAATCCGAGATCAAGAATCATCTGACAGAACAACCAGTTGGAAGACAAGATGGAAATCTCGTCGTCAATGTTCACGCCGACGCCGCTGCCGCCTATTCCGAACGACCTCATCAGTCCGGCCGCTTCACCCATGCCAAGGCCGGAGACGCTGACGTCCTCGTCTTCCTGAATCTGGATACGCGCCATGAAGTCAAATGTTCGCGGATAAAACATCAAATACAATGTGGCCGGAACGAGCGAAAAGAGAAAGGCGATCAGAAATAACCGCCACTGATGCAGATAGTGCACAATCACTGTTTTCAATCCCAGAGATTCCGTGTCCCTGTTTTCTATCATATCATTTTTCATACGTGAATACGGTTACTTGTTTACGCTGTTGGAGATGGCTAAAATAATGGTTGTAATAACGGAGGCGCCGGTCATAATCGTCGAAAAGATCGTCAGGGTATACTGTTGCGCCGAACTGTAGTTGGCGTTCCTGATCTTTGCATTGTTCGGTTCCACGTAGACAAGGTCGTTTTGTTTCAGGTAGAAATACGGCGATGCAAAGATGTCCGGGTCGGTAATATCGAAGCGTGCATATTCTTTCTGCCCGTCGTTGTCGCGAATCAGGAGAATGTTCTTGCGGTTGGCATTAATCGTCAAATCGCCCGCCATCGCAATCAAGTCCAGGATGGAAATACGGCTGTTCGGAATGGGATACATGTTCGTCCGCGTCACTTCGCCGAAAATACCGACCTTGAAGTTCACGATTTGCACATTGACCAGCGCATCCGGCACCCAGTGCACAATCAAGTCCTGCAAGGTCTTGTTGGCCTCATGGACGGTCAGTCCCGCCAAATGCACCTGTCCCGCCACGGGGAAATTAATGTTTCCGTCCCGGTCAACCAGATAGGAAAAAAGATTCTGCACGCCCATGTTCATGTCCATTTCGCCCTGCGGATTGTATCCGAATGCCGGCGGATTAAATCCCGCCACCACCGTCGGATCTTCCGCAGATACGTTGATGGTCAGCATATCGTCCGCACAAATTTTCGTATGGTAAGTTTGGTTCATCAGTTCCGTCTGCTTCCGGGTAAGATCATCCAGCCCCTGGAAATAGACCACATCCCTGGGCACCCGGCACGAGCCTAACAATAAAAGAATACACAGTATCCACCCCGATTTACTTTTCATATAATCTGCAATCTGTTTAGTCTACAAAAAGGTATTTATTTTCAACATATTCATGCAAGCCGGCAACGGCTCGCTTTCAAATATCGTGTACATAACGGGAGAATTGCATGGTTATTGTTATTCCGGCAACAAATAAAGGCTAAAACTTTTTGGTATTTCTTCTTCATTTTGACGGCCTGTTTTGGATGAGTTTTTCCGGCCGGGAAAACAGTTTTGACAATGTTAAAGTGCCGGTTTTTATTGGTTTGTATGTTTTGTCACTTTATCTTTGCAGTTCAATTTTATTGGAAATGATAGCGCTACCGAATGAGACAGCAAGCATTTTCAATGTGTGTGAATGTTATGTGTGTAATAAAGTTAATCAAAAAAGAATGTTATGGGAAAGTTTACAATTCTTCTTCTAAACCTGTTTTTATTGGGTATTGGATCCATGGTCGCTCAGACTGTGAGAGTGACCGGACAGGTGCTTTCGGATGAAGACCGGGAGCCGGTTATCGGCGCATCCGTGATCGTGAAAGGTTCCACTTCCACCGGTACAGTGACCGACGTGGATGGAAACTTCAGTCTGGAAGTACCTTCCTCTGCAAAGACCTTACAGATTTCGTATGTGGGCATGACGCCGCAGGAGGTGGCCGTGTCCGACCGGCGTTTGACGGTACTGCTGACCTCGTCCGTCATGCTGGACGAAGTGGTCGTGACGGCGCTGGGTATTTCGCGCGAAAAGAAAGCGCTGGGCTATGCCACGCAGGAAGTCAATTCCGACGCGCTCACCCGGGCCGCAAGTACAAATATCGCCGGTGCGTTGCAGGGCAAGATTTCGGGCGTCGACATTGTCCCCTCGTCCGGTATGCCCGGCGCTTCCGCACGGATCACCATCCGCGGCGCACGGTCGTTTACGGAAGACAATACGCCGCTCTATGTTGTGGACGGACTGCCGGTCTCGTCCACCTATGACGTGACGACCGGGAACTCGGTCTCCGGGTCTGATTATACCACCCGCGCACTGGATCTTGACCCGAACGACATCGAAAGCATCAACATCCTGAAAGGTCAGGCTGCTTCGGCGCTCTACGGCATGCGCGCTTCCAACGGCGTGGTGGTGATTACTACCAAAAGCGGCAAGGGAGCCAAAAAGGGAAAGGCGTCCGTTTCG
>JAITQL010000115.1 GCA_031288935.1 Tannerella sp. | reverse complement strand
CCGGATACTTATCTTCAAAAAGATTCAAGGATTCAAGGATTCAAAAATTCAAGGGTTCATGCAGGTGAAAGGGATTTCAGCGCAGATGCCGCAGATTTTAATACGTTTCATCTGCGGCATCCGCGTTAAAATCTGCGCAAAACGAATTTTTGAATCTTTGAATTTTTGAATTTTTCCTACGCTTCGCCCTTGATGCCTCCGATCGGCGGGATCAGGTTCTCGAAAGACGACAGGGTCGTTTCCTTGGTCTGCCTGTCGAATTTCTGGATATTGTCCTGCAGGGCATACAGCAAACGCTTCGCATTATCGGGCGTGAGAATGATGCGGCTTTGTACTTTCGCTTTCGGCAGGCCGGGTACCAAACGGATAAAGTCAATGATAAATTCAGACCCCGAGTGGGCAATCACCGCCAGATTGGCATACGTCCCCTGGGCGATTTCGTCCGTAAGTTCTATCTGAATTTCTTTCGATTTCTGATTGTTGTCCATACGATTTTACTTTACTTGATTCTGCGGGCAAATGTACGCAAAAATACCCGAAACGGCCGTCGTCCAAAAAGAAATATGCTGAAAGTTAGCCGCTCCTATCGAAATATTTCTTAGTTTTGCGCTTGTTTTGTTGTAAACAGGGATAAGCATGAAGAAAATATTCATTATAACAGGTATATTGTCAGGTTGCGTTGCCATGACGGCCGCGCAGACCCGTGTCGAGAAAAAGGTAGCTACCAGGGCAAGCGGCTACGGCGTTACGTATTCGCTTCCGAAAACCTCCCTGATCATGAATGTGGAAGTGACGAAAGTGACTTGCCAGGCCGGGCCGTATTACAAGTACGCCGAGAAATACCTGGGCGTGAAAGACGCCGTCGCCGAAGACCACGTCTATTATGAACTGGGGAAAATAACGCTGACAAACAAGGGGATTCCGGATGCGGAGAACGTGTATACCGTCGAATTTAAGGCCGGCACGGTTGCGCCATACCTCTATCTGACCGAAGACGGGTTCCCGTGTACCGTCAACACCGACTACGCGCCTCCGGCGGAGCCTGCCGGAAAGGCCGCGGAAAAAGAAACCTCCTCCAAGCCCGCCGCCGCCGTATTCACCCAGGAACTGCTGATGGCCGGCACGGTGGTTCGTCAGGCTGAAGTAGCGTCCAAGCAGATATTCCACATTCGCGAAAGCCGGATGGACATCCTGACCGGCGATGCCGAAAACCTTCCGCCCGACGGCGAATCCATGAAGCTGATGATTCAAAAGCTGGAAGATGAGGAAGCCGCGCTGACCCGCCTGTTCGTCGGCGCCGCAACGACCGAAACGGACTGGTACGACATCACCCTCGTTCCGCAGGAAGACCTGGAAGACGAAGTCCTGTTTCGCTTCTCCGGAAAACTCGGCATCCTGGATGCCGACGACCTGGGCGGCGTTCCGGTGTACATCAGTCTGAAGGCAACCGAGCGGCCCCGGGAGCTGACGCCCAAGGAAGCCGAGAAAAAGGAAAAAATGGCGAAGGGACTTATATATAATGTCCCGGGAAGGGCGCAGGTAGAAATAAAATCGGCCGGAAAGACGTACTGCAAGGCAGACATGCAGATCGTCCAGTTCGGCACGACCGAAAGCCTGGCGCCCGTCCTGTTCGAAGACAGGAAGAATCCGGTAAAGATCCTTTTCTATCCCGAAACCGGAGCCATCAAGCAGATTATTCAATAACAAGACCGTTTTTTTATTTACCCTTTCAATTCATATAAAGTTATGTTCAAGAAACACCCAAAAGGTTTACTGGCGGCTGCGCTCGCCAACATGGGAGAGCGATTCGGATTCTACACCATGATGGCGATCCTGTCCCTGTTTTTAATGTCCAAGTTCGATCTGTCGGAAACCAAGGCCGGATATATTTATTCCGCCTTTTATTTCTCGATCTACATCCTGGCCTTTGTCGGGGGACTGATTGCCGACAAAACGGCCAACTTCAAGAAGACCATTCTGGCAGGACTGGTTCTCATGGCCGCCGGATACCTGATCATTGCCATTCCCACGCCGACGCCCGTTCCCGACGGACAGTATGTGTTCATGCTGATCCTGTGCTGCGCCGGGCTGTTTGTAATTGCCTTCGGCAACGGCCTTTTCAAGGGCAACCTCCAGGCGCTGGTGGGGCAGATGTACGACGATCCGAAGTACGCCAAAATGCGCGACTCCGGGTTCTCGCTCTTCTACATGTTCATCAACGTGGGCGCCATCTTTGCTCCCTTCTTTGCCGTGGCCGTCAGAAACTGGTGGGTCGGCTCGCACGGATACGGATACGACGCCAACCTGTCCGAACTGTGCAACCGCTACCTGCGGGGCGCGCTCACGCCGGACGGACAGGCCTCCTTCCAAAGCCTTGCCGCCGAGGCAGGCTACACGGGCGCCGACCTGACCGCCTTTGCCCGCGAATACCTGCACATCTTCGTGACCGGGTTCCACTACGCCTTCGCCGTGGCCATCGTCGCCATGATGATCTCGCTGGTCATCTACGTGATAAACAGGAAGACCTTCCCCAATCCGTCGGCAGCCAAACAGGCATCCGGCCTGGCGAACGACGGCGGAATGAGCGCCCGGGAAATCAGGCAGCGCCTCTACGCCCTCTTTGCCGTCTTTGCCGTCGTGATATTCTTCTGGTTTTCGTTCCATCAAAACGGACTGACCCTGACGTATTTCGCCAAAGACTTCACGAACGTAAGCAACATCCGCCTCGACCTGGGCTTCACGAAGCTGATCGGCGTCGAGCTGTTCCAGTCGGTAAATCCCTTCTTCGTCGTCTTCCTGACGCCGGTGATCCTGGCCGTTTTCGGCGCCCTGCGCGCACGCGGCAAGGAACCCTCCACGCCGCGCAAGATTGCCATCGGGATGCTGATCGCCGCTTCGGCCTACGCGCTGATGACGCTGGGGTCGACGGGGCTTCCGGACAAGGCGGACATCGTGCAGGCCGGCGGATTGACGGACGCGGAGAAGGTGACGCCCTTCCTGCTGATCGGAACCTACTTCATCCTCACCGTAGCCGAACTGTTTATCAGTCCGCTGGGCATCTCGTTTGTCTCCAAGGTGGCTCCGCCCAGATACCAGGGCATGATGCAGGGACTGTGGCTGTGTGCCACGGCCGTCGGCAACTCCCTGCTGTTCATCGGCGCCATATTCTACGAGAAACTTTCGCTTCCGGTCACGTGGCTGCTGTTCGTAATCGTCTGCCTGACTTCCATGTGCCTGATGCTGGCCATGCTGAAATGGCTGGAACGGGTGGCGAAGTAAGACCGGTTCCCGGATTTGTCCGGCAACCAAAAAACATACTGAAGTTCCGGATGCAGAGGGTCAATCCTCGCATCCGGAACTTTTTGTTTCTCCCGAAAAAGCCCGACAGTCCCCCTCCGCACTTCCATTTTCTCCTTCGGAACCCCGATTTTCTCCTTCAAAGCCTAAAAATTCCCCTAAATAACGAGGAATTTTAGGCTTTGAGGGAGAAAATTCCCCTAAATCGCGAGGATTTTTAGGAAAATAACGAGGTTCTTTGGGAAAATAACGAGGAATTTTAGGCTTTGAAGGAGAAAATCGACCTGAATTACAAGGATTTTTAAGAAATGGATAAGATCGTCCGCCTTCCGACAGACAAATGTAACGGAAAAGGCGTCGTTTTCCGCCAAAAACGGGAAGAGCGTCACCCCTTCCACCCTGAATCATTCACTCTGCATGCCGTTCAGGATGCGTTTGTCCCGGGTGAAATGGAGAATACATCTTCGCACATCGAACTGGAAGCGTTGAACGAGGCTCCGGGCATCGTTTTCGATGCCCGGAACATCCAAAGCCGGTTTCAGGGATTACTGTCCCCGGGCTTTCATCTTTCGCCGGTAGACCTTGTCGCCGGAGAGCACAAACAAAACGTCCCTGTTTTCGCCGGCAAAGCATACGGCCGAGGTGTTCGCCGCCGGCGGAGACAGCAGGGCGACGTTGATGCCTCTGGGTTCGCTGATTTGCACGCCGATGTCGGTAGCCACGTAAAAATGATTGCCGGTGTCGAATGTCATGCTTCCCGTCTCCTCCCGTTCGCTGTTGTCCGGATTGTGCTGCCAGTAGTAGCGGCAGCCGTTGGAGAGCGTCCCGTCGCCGTTGACCGTATGGACGGATACCCAGTGCGAATGATCCTCGCTGCAGGCCAACAGCCGCTGGCCGGGCGCAAAGGCCATCTGTACGCCTCCGCAACGCTGCCTGTCCGCAAGCGTTTTATTCCCTTTTTCATCCAGCAGCCAGATGGCGCGCTCCCCTCCGGGCAAGCGCTGAGCCACGTAGACATGCCCTTTTTCGGACACCGCAATGCCCGCAGCGCCGGCCATATTCCGCGCCAGTGTCCGCTTGCGTCCGTTGTCGTAGACGTGGATACGGCCTTGCACGTCCGCCGTGTAAAGCGTCCGGCCGGCACAGGCAAGCAGCTTTTCGCCGGCAGACAGCTGCCACAGCAGGCTCGGCGTCTCTCCCTTCTCCAGACGGTAGACCGTCCCGTCCGCGCCGCTGACGAACACGTCGCCCTGCGCGTTGGACAGCAGGGCGGAAGGAAAGGCAACCGTTGACGGCTTTAACGGAGGCAGCGCGACCGGTTCCCATCCCGAAGCGCTGTCCAGAATCTGCACCAGCGTCTGATTGTTCGACGGCCCGGCCTGTATCCTCTGCGGCCAGCCCTTCCACAGCCAGCGCATCAAGTCGGGAAACGTCTGGGTGGCATGTGTCGCGTCGTGGCCGCTCAGGTGCCACGCATGATCCACCTCGTAGCCGGCGAAACGCAGCGCCGACTCCATCGTCACGTTCGCTTCGTACAGGTTGCCGATGGCCGGCAGAGCCACGTCCAGCATGCCTGCATCCAGGAACACGCGAACCGGTTTAGGCTCGGCCTTGCGGACGAGCGCGTGAAATTCGCTGCCGCCGTGCAGGGCGGCAAACGATCCGCAGCAGCTCAGCACGCGGCTGAAGGCGTCCGGACGGTGCCACGCCGCATTGAAGGCGCAGATGCCCCCGCTGCTGCAACCGGCGATCGCCCGGTCGTTGCCGTCGCCGGAGAGGCGGATCGGCCGCCCGTCCGAAGCCGTCTGACGCTCCACGTCGGGGAACAGCTCTTCCGTCAGGAAACGGACAAACGTGTCGTCCATCGTATCATACTCGTACTGCCGCGTATGGTGAATCGCCTTGCCGTCGGCGTCATGCACCGCGCCCGGCGCGACGAACACGCCGACGGTCACCGGCATGTCGCCTTTGGGGATCAGGCGGTCGAACACGGTCGGCGCATTGAACGCAACACCGTCCAGACACACGAACACGCAGGCCGGACGGTCGGGCGTATAGGCCGCCGGCACATAAATCCAGTAGTCGCGTTTCGTACCGGGATAAATCGCCGGCGAGGAAAAGCTGCACCGGATGATTTCACCCCGTTCCGCTTCCGGGACAGGCGTGTGCGCCGGATCGACGGGCACCCGCGCATACGTCGCTTCCTGCGCCTGCAACACATGGATGGCAACGCTGCACGCAAGCGCCGTCATCGCAATAAACAAATACCTTTTTGCTTTCTTTCCGTTTTTCATCTTCTCTTTCTTTTGATTGTTGTTAAATACTTTGTCCTGAAAAATGTTCCAAAGGTACATGAAAATCACGGGAATTACGTCATCCCGGGGTTCAGGGTGCAAGGTTTCGTTCCATGCGGACTGAAGTGTAATGACCGAACCTTTTCGTTTGTGAGAGATAAAGGCGGGGATTTCCCGATGACTTGCAAAAACGCGAATCCTTTTCGTTTTCCCGCGTTCGGACGGGGAATGTGTGCCCGCCTGTCGGGAGCCGCTGCGCTTTATACACGGGAACCGTGAATTTTGAACCTCGAAATCGAGCCTCGGAAGTTAAAGAACGGACTTTGGAAGCAGTAAACCGGAAATCCAACTCCCCGACGGGGATCAAAACCTTGCCGGAAACAGGAGCTGACCGGTCGGGCATGTCTTTTTTCTTCCGACAGCGTGATATAACGGAAAAAACATCTATATTTGCAAGATTTTTAAGACGTAGAACAAAAAAAGATGAATGTAATTAACAAGACAATTAATTTGGGTGACGGCAGAACCGTCACCGTTGAAACCGGAAAACTGGCCAAACAGGCCGACGGTTCGGTTACCGTACGAATGAACAACACCGTGCTGCTGGCTACGGTATGTGCAGCTAAAGATGCTGTTGCCGGGACGGACTACATGCCCCTGACGGTGGACTACAAGGAGAAATTCTCGGCCTTTGGCCGTTTTCCGGGGGGCTTTACCCGCCGCGAAGGAAAGCCTTCCGACTATGAAGTACTGACGTCCCGCCTTGTAGACCGCGTATTGCGTCCGCTTTTTCCGGACAATTACCATGCCGAAGTATTTGTAAACGTGATCCTGTTCTCCTCCGACGGAGAAGACATGCCCGATGCCCTGGCCGGACTGGCTGCCTCGGCTGCGCTGGCCGTATCCGACATCCCGTTCAACGGGCCTATTTCCGAAGTGCGCGTTGCACGGGTGAACGGAAAGTTCATCGTCAACCCCACTTACAGCCAGCTGGAAAAAGCCGACATCGACATCATGGTGGGCGCTACGCTCGACAATATCATGATGGTGGAGGGCGAAATGAGCGAAGTGCAGGAGGCGGACATGCTGGAGGCCATCAAGGTGGCGCACGAAGCGATCAAGGTTCACTGCCGCGTGCAGACGGAACTGGCGGAAGCGTGCGGCAAGACCGTCAAGCGCGAGTATTGCCATGAAGAAAACGACGAAGAACTGCGCAAGGCCGTACACGACGCCTGCTATGCAAAGGCCTACGCCGTCGCCGTTTCGGGGACGGAGAAGCAGGCGCGCGCCGAAGCTTTCGAAGCCGTCGTGGCGGAGTTCAAGGCGACTTATACCGAAGAGGAACTCGAAACGAAAGGCGCCATGATCGGCCGTTACTATCACGGCGTGGAGAAGGAAGCCATGCGCCGCGCCATTCTGGACGAGGGCAAACGGCTGGACGGACGTAAAACGACGGAGATCCGGCCGATATGGATGGAAACCGACTACCTGCCCGGCCCGCACGGAGCGGCCGTATTTACGCGCGGCGAAACGCAGTCGCTGACAACCGTCACGCTGGGTACGAAAACCGATGAAAAGATCGTTGACGACGTGCTGGTGCACGGCAAGGAACGCTTTCTGCTGCACTACAACTTCCCGCCCTTTTCTACCGGCGAAGCCAGACCGCAGCGCGGCGTCGGCCGCCGTGAAATCGGTCACGGAAACCTGGCGCACCGCGCCTTGAAGCGGATGCTTCCCGAAAAGTATCCGTATGTCATCCGCGTGATTTCCGAAATCCTGGAATCGAACGGCTCGTCGTCGATGGCCACCGTTTGTGCAGGCACGCTGGCGCTGATGGATGCCGGCGTACCGATCAAAAAACCGGTGTCGGGGATTGCCATGGGACTGATTTCCGAAAACAGGGGAACGAACTACGCCATCCTGTCGGATATTTTGGGCGACGAGGATCATCTGGGCGACATGGACTTCAAGGTGACCGGTACGAAAGACGGTATCACGGCCACGCAAATGGACATCAAGGTCGACGGGCTTTCGTACGAAATACTTGAAAAAGCGCTGGCGCAAGCCAGGGAAGGCCGCCTGCATATTTTGGAAAAGATCGTTGCCGTTCAGCCGGAACCGCGCGCCGACCTCAAGCCGCACGCTCCGCGTATCGAAACGCTGACCGTCGGCAAGGAGTTTATCGGCGCCATCATTGGCCCGGGCGGAAAGATCGTGCAGGGCATTCAGGAAAAATCCGGCGCGACCATTTCCATCGAGGAAATCGACGGCATGGGCATTGTCGAGGTCTCCGGCGTGAACAAGGATTCCATAGATATGGCATTAAGGGCGATTCGCCTGATTGTGGCCGTGCCTGAAGTAGGCGAAGTTTACGACGGCAAGATATCCTCCATCATGCCCTACGGCGCGTTCGTGGAATTTATGCCCGGCAAGGACGGTTTGCTGCACATCTCCGAGATGGACTGGAAACGGCTGGAGACCGTCGAGGAAACCGGCCTGAAGGAAGGCGACACGATCTCGGTCAAGCTGGTAGACGTCGACCCGAAGACCGGCAAGTTCAAACTGTCGCGCAAGGCGCTTCTTCCGAAGCCGGAAGGCAACTATCGCGATTCGCCGGAGCGTCCGGAGCGTACTGACCGTCCCCAGCGCCCCCAGCGCAGCGACGGAAACAGAGGCGGCGGCGGAAACCGGAACTGGAAATAAGAAGGTAGAATCAATTATAAAAATAGGTGTCGTATGAGAAAAAGTATGATAGTTGTATGTGCCATTGCCGCATCGGTGTGTGCACAGGCACAGTGGAAACCTGCCGGCGACAAGCTGAAGACGCCCTGGGCGGAACAGGTCAACCCGGCGAACGTGCTGCCCGAATACCCGCGTCCGCAACTGGAGCGCAGCGCGTGGCTCAATCTGAACGGCGAATGGGAATATGCCATTCGCGACAGGGGACAGGCCGAACCGGCATCGTTTGACGGGAATATCCTGGTGCCTTTCGCCGTCGAGTCCTCCCTGTCGGGCGTGCAAAAGGAAGTGAACGAGAAACAGGAACTCTGGTACAAACGCACCTTCACCGTTCCGGCTGCCTGGAAGGGGAAAGCCGTCCGGTTGAACTTCGGTGCGGTGGACTGGCGTGCGGATGTCTTTGTGAACGATGTTTTCATCGGCTCGCATCAGGGCGGATATACGCCGTTCTCGTTCAACATTACGCCCTTTCTGAACGCCGGCAGCGCAGCGCAGCGATTAGTCGTGCGCGTGTGGGATCCGACGAACAGGGGATTTCAGCCGGTCGGAAAACAGACGCTGAATCCGCAGAGCATCTGGTACACGGCCGTGACGGGCATCTGGCAAACGGTCTGGCTGGAGCCGGTAGCGTCCAACTACGTGACGGCCGTCA
The DNA here is from genome assembly GCA_031288935.1 of Tannerella sp. GTDB lineage: Bacteria > Bacteroidota > Bacteroidia > Bacteroidales > Tannerellaceae > Tannerella. Next base: position 8,594 of record JAITQL010000115.1, on the reverse strand, counting down.
AGGCCATACCCGACGTGGATGCGGGAACCGTAGCCGTCACCGTAGCGACGTCCGATTGCGGAAGTAACGACATCGTCGAAGTCCGGTTGCTGGATGAAGGCCAGCCGGTAGCTTCGGCAAAAGGGCTGTCGGGGAAGACGCTCCGTCTGCCGGTGAAGTCGCCGAAGCTGTGGAGTCCGGAGTCGCCGTTTCTGTACGAACTGAAAGTCACCGTACGGCAATCCGGGAAAGTGACGGACGAGGTGGCCTCCTACACCGCCATGCGCAAGATTGCAACGGCGCGCGACGCACAGGGTGTGATGCGCATGCAGTTGAACGGCAAGGATTATTTCCACTACGGCCCGCTCGACCAGGGCTGGTGGCCGGACGGACTGTATACGGCGCCCACCGACGAAGCCTTGCTGTATGATATTCGGAAAACAAAGGATTTCGGATTCAACATGATCCGCAAGCACGTAAAGGTGGAGCCGGCGCGCTGGTATTACCACTGCGACCGGGAAGGCATACTGGTATGGCAGGACATGCCGAGCGGCGATCTGGGCAATCAATGGGTGTCGCACGAGTATGGCGGAGGGACGGACAAAAAACGGACGGAAGAATCTGTCGGCAATTACTATCAGGAGTGGAAAGAAATCATGGACTTGTGCATCTCCAGTCCGTCGGTAGTCGTCTGGGTACCGTTCAATGAAGCCTGGGGACAGTTTGACACGGAGAAAGTCGTTGCCTGGACAAAGGCGTACGACCCGTCCCGGCTGGTCAATCCCGCCAGCGGCGGCAACCATCGTGCCTGCGGCGACCTGATGGACATACACAATTACCCCCAGCCGGAAATGTTTCTTTTCGACCCTCAGCGGGTAACCGTACTGGGCGAATACGGCGGCATCGGTTTGCCGGTGGAAGGCCATCTGTGGTGGGACAAGCGTAACTGGGGATACATCCAGTTCAAGAACAAGGAAGAAGTGACGGCCGAATACGTGAAATATGCCGGGGAACTGCAAGAACTGGTCAAACGCGGATTCTCGGGCGCCGTCTACACGCAGACTACGGATGTGGAAGGCGAAGTGAACGGTCTGATGACCTACGACCGCAAGGAAATCAAAATCATCGAGTCGCAGGTACGCGCCGCCAATCAAGCCGTCATCAACGAACTGAACAAGTAACATTCATGCCCCTGCCCGCAGGTTTTGCAGGATGAAACATGACGAAAAGCCATCCGGAATTACAGTTAATTCCAGATGGCTTCTTTTCTGTCCTCCATGCCCGAACTGTCTTTGTGTACCTGCCTGAAGCATATCGACTGCGCGCGCCGCAGACACGTTTTACGCTTACTTGAAGGCACAGAAAGCAATCCCTGCACCTTGAACAAGGTTTCTTACCACGCGAACAGCGGATAGTCTTTCATGAGGGCATTCACTTTTTCGCGGACGACAAGGAGGGTGGCATCCGATTCGGGATGCGACAAAACGGTGTCGATCAAATCCACTATGTCACCCATCAGCGTTTCCTCGACGCCGCGTGTGGAAATGGCCGGCGTCCCGACGCGAATGCCGGAGGTCAGGAACGGCGAACGGCTGTCGAACGGCACCATGTTCTTGTTGACCGTAATGTCGGCCGTCACCAGTACTTTTTCGGCTACCTTGCCCGTCAAGTCCGGGAACTTGGAACGCAAGTCGATCAACATGCTGTGGTTGTCCGTTCCGCCGGAGACGACCTTGTAGCCCGCGGTCGTAAATGCCTGCGCCAGGGCTGCCGCATTCTTCCTGACCTGCGTTTGATACGTCTTGTATTCCGGTTCGAGCGCTTCGCCGAAAGCCACGGCCTTGGCAGCAATCACATGTTCCAGCGGCCCGCCCTGAATACCGGGAAAGACGGCTGAATCAAGCAACTGCGACATCATTTTGACGTCGCCCTTCGGCGTTGTCTTCCCCCACGGATTGGCAAAATCCCTGCCCAGCAAAATCACGCCTCCGCGCGGCCCGCGCAACGTCTTGTGCGTCGTCGAGGTGACGATGTGGGCATATTCCAGCGGGTTGTCCAGCAGTCCGGCCGCAATCAGTCCGGCCGGATGCGCCATGTCGATCATCAACAGCGCCCCCGCTTTGTCTGCAATGGCGCGCATGCGCTTGTAGTCCCATTCGCGCGAATACGCCGACCCGCCGCCGACAATCAGTTTCGGACGTTCGCGCAGGGCGACCTCTTCCATCTGGTCGTAATCCACGCGCCCGGTATCTTCCCTTACGTTATATTCGGTGGCATGATAGAGTATTCCGGAACTGTTGACGGGCGAACCGTGCGAAAGATGTCCTCCGTGCGCCAGATTCAGGCCGAGGAAGGTATCGCCCGGGTTCAGCGTCGCCAGAAAGACGGCCGCATTGGCCTGCGCACCGGAATGGGGCTGCACGTTCGCCCATTCGGCGTTGAAAATCTTCTTCAACCGTTCTATGGCCAGACTCTCGCTGCAGTCCACCACTTCGCAACCGCCGTAGTAACGCTTGCCGGGATACCCCTCGGCATACTTGTTGGTCAACACGCTGCCCATTGCTTCCAGCACTTGCCCGCTTACAAAATTCTCCGACGCAATCAGTTCTATTCCTCGCAGCTGACGCTGACGTTCCTTTTCTATCATCTCGAAAATGACATTGTCTCTTTTCATATTCTCCTGTATTTAAAATTCTTCTGTTTGAGGCCGTAAAGATATGGATTTTGAAAGATTCCTCCATCCTGTTCGGAAAGAATCTTGGCGAAAAACCGGTATGTGTTTTGTTCCGTGCCGTTTAATCTCCCTGAAACAGAGGAAAGGCAAGGGACGGACGGGCGGACGATGCCGGAGAACTTGCCGGAACAGGGCGCGGGATTTGCATGAAAGATTGTTTGCTACGAAATAAAAGCATATATTTGCCGCTCAATTTATGTCATCAATCAAAAAAGGAACAGGATGAAACGGATCATGGCGGTCATTATGTCGGGGATCATGGCGTTGGGGGCAGTGCAGCCCGCGTTCGCTCTTCATTTCTGTGCGGATACGCTTGTGTCCGTTGGCCCGGCAGATGCGAAAGCGTGCTGCTGCAATACGACAGCCGATGAAGACGGGCGCTCCGCGCAGGAACGGACTGCGTCCGGCAACGGCATCTCCGAGCCGGTCGAATCCTGCTGTTCCAACTACCTGATTGAACTTGCCACCGACGATTTCCAGCCCTCTTCCCGCGAATCTGCGGCGCAGGAATCCGCTGCGGCCGTTCCGGTTTTTCTGCCCGCAGACGCATGTCCCGGTTTCGGCGAATGGAACGGGTCGCCTCAAATTCAACGCTCTCCGCCGGGCAAACCGGCCGCAGGCAGTACCGATCTGCTTGCCATTTTCTGCCTGCTTCGCCTTTGACTTTCCTGCTCCGCCGGAGGGCTGCGACCTCCGTGCACCACCGTGTTTTTTTCCGTGCCCCGCCGCGTGGCAAGTGATGTTGCACAAGGCGTGCCGGAAAGACGTATGAGCTATTAATCCGTTGAATGTGTATATAATCATGATACTAAACAAACTTATTTCCTATTTTCTGAACAACCGTCCGATTGCGCTCCTGCTGCTTGCGGCGACGGTGATGTGGGGGGTGTCGGTAGCGCCGTTCAACTGGCACGGCGGCGCGTGGCCAAGCGACCCCGTGCCGGTGGATGCCATCCCGGACATCGGAGAGAACCAGCAAATCGTGGCTGCGGAATGGATGGGACGGTCGCCCCGGGATATTCAGGAGCAGATTACGTATCCGCTCACGACGTCGCTGCTGGGGATTCCCGGCGTGAAGACCGTCCGCAGTTCTTCCATGTTCGGCATGTCGTTCATCTATATTATATTTGAAGACGACATCGAATTTTACTGGAGCCGTTCGCGGATACTGGAAAAACTCAACTCCCTTCCGGCCGGAATGCTGCCCGAAGGCGTGCAGCCGGCGCTGGGGCCGGACGCCACGGCGCTGGGACAAATCTTCTGGTACACGCTTGAAGGACGCGATCCGCAGACCGGAAAGCCCGCCGGCGGCTGGGATCCCGACGAGCTGCGGACGCTTCAGGACTTTTACGTGAAATACTCGCTTGCCGCCGCCGAGGGCGTCGCGGAAGTAGCCTCCGTCGGCGGGTTTGTCAGGGAATACCAGGTCGAAATCCGTCCCGACGCCCTGCGCGCGTTCGGCGTTTCGGTGATGGACGTCATGGCGGCGGTGCAGAAGAGCAATCTGGACATCGGCGCCGAAACGGTCGAGATGAACAAGGTGGAATACCTGGTACGCGGTCTGGGATACATCCGCAACGTGTCCGACCTGGAGGAGGCCGTGGTCGCCGTCCGGGAAGGCGGCCGGCCGGTGCGGATCGGGGAAGTGGCCGACGTCCGCTTTGGCCCGGCCACGCGGCGCGGCGGACTGGACAAGGAGGGCGTGGAGGCTGTCGGGGGCGTCGTCGTGGCGCGCTACGGTTCCAATCCCCTCCAGGTCATTGACCGCGTCAAGGAGAAGATCGGCGAGATGGCGGCCGGAATGCCGCAGAAAACGCTGGCGGACGGCACGGTGTCCAAAGTGACGGTCGTTCCCTTCTACGACCGTTCGGGGCTGATCCGCGAAACCGTCGGCACGCTCGAAACGGCGCTCACGCACGAGGTCTTGATCTGCATCATCGTCGTCCTCCTGCTGGTCTTCAACCTGCGCGCGTCGATCATCATCTCGAGCCTGCTGCCGGTCGCCGTGCTGGCCACCTTTATCATCATGCGCTACACCGGCGTCGACGCCAACATCGTCGCCCTGTCCGGCATTGCCATCGCCATCGGCATCATGGTCGACGTGGGGGTGGTGATTGTCGAAAACATCCTCCGCAACGCCGGGGGACAGTCGATCCTGCCGCGCGGCCGGGCGCTGGTCGAACTGATCGACCGGAGCGTGCGCGAAGTATCCGGCGCGCTGACCACCGGCATGTTGACCACGATCATCAGCTTCCTGCCCGTTTTTGCCATGCAGGCGCAGGAGGGCAAGCTGTTCGGCCCGCTGGCGTTCACGAAGACGTTTGCGCTGGTGTCCGCCTTTGTGCTGGGCTTTACGCTGCTGCCGACCGTGGCCTACTTCGTTTTATCGCTCCGCCTGCCTTCGCGGCTGCTCCGCCGCATGGCTGCGGGAGCGTTGACGGTTGGCGGCGTGGCGTGGTTTGTCCTGAGCGGCGTGTTCCCCGCCCTGGGGATTGCGCTTTTCGGCGTCAACCGGCTGACGGCCGGATACTGGAAGAACCGCCGCACGGCAACGTGGATCGACATCGGCATCGCGCTGCTGACGGCCGTGTATTTCCTTGCGTCGGAATGGCTGCCGGTGGGGACGGGCGCCGGACTGCCGCTCAACTTTATGTTCGTCATGCTCTCCGTCGGCATCATACTGGCCGTGCTGTGGGCGCTGGTCGTCTGCTACGAGCGTATGCTGCGCTGGTGTCTGGCCAATCGCTGGAAATTCATGCTGCTTCCCCTGGCTACGCTGGCCGGCGGGCTGCTGGTCTGGCGCGGCATGGGCGAGGAATTTATGCCGAGCCTGAACGAGGGGTCGTTTCTGCTGATGCCTACCGCCATGCCGCACACCGGCATCGAACAGAACCTGCGGATCGTCGGGCTGCTGGACAAGCGCATCATGCAGATTCCCGAAGTCGAGACCGCCGTGGGGAAATGGGGGCGCGTCAACTCCGCCCTCGACCCCGCGCCGGCGCAGATGTTCGAGAATACGATTCAGTATCGCCCGGAATACATCCTCGACGCCAACGGCCATCGCCGGCGATTCAGGGTGAGCGGCGGGGCGTTCGTGCTGACGGACGGATCGGCGTACCGGCCGGAGGAGGGCTTCCGCATGATTCCCGCCGACAGCCTGACGCCCGATCCGCGGGGCGATTACTTCCGCCAGTGGCGACCGCACATCCGTCACGCGGACGACATCTGGCAGGAGATCGTCAACGCCGCGCACCTGCCGGGCGTCACCTCCGCGCCGAAGCTGCAACCCATTGAAGCGCGACTGGTGATGCTCTCTACCGGGATGCGCGCGCCGATGGGACTGAAGGTTTCCGGTCCGGACATGGAGCGCATCGAGGCGGGCGGCAAGGCGCTCGAAGCCGCGTTGAAGGCCGCGCCGCATGTCCTGCCCTCGACCGTCTTCTACGACCGTGCCGTCGGCGCGCCGTACCTCGAAATCAAACTGGATCGCCGCCGGATGGCGCGTTACGGCATCACGGTCGCCGACTTGCAGGAGGTGATCGGCGCCGCCGTGGGAGGGATGCCGCTGACCGTGACGGTCGAGGGGCGCGAACGCTTCGCCGTCCGTCTGCGATACCCCCGCGAGCTGCGCGATCATCCCGACGCACTGGCGCAGTTGCTCGTTCCCGCAGCCACGGGCGTGCAGATTCCTCTCGGTCAGGTGGCCGACATCGAGTATACGCGCGGTGCGCAGATGATTCAGAGTGAAAATACGTTCCTGACGGGATATATTATTTTCGACAAGGAGGAAGGGCAAGCCGAAGTCGACGTTGTTCGCGAAGCCGACCGCTTTCTGCGCGGGCAAATCGCTTCGGGCGAGTTGCAGCTGCCGGACGGCGTGTCGTACCGCTTTGCCGGCAACTACGAGCAGCAGGCGCGCGCCGCCCGCCGCCTGGCGATAGTCATCCCCGTCAGTCTGCTGCTCATTCTGCTGCTGCTCTACGTGCAGTTCCGCACCGTAACGGCCTCGCTCATCCATTTCTCCGGCGTCTTCGTCGCCTTTGCCGGCGGATTCATCCTGCTGTGGCTCTACGCACAGCCGTGGTTCATGGATTTTTCCATCGCGGGAGCCAACATGCGCGACCTGTTCCACATTCACCCGGTCAACCTCAGCATTGCCGTCTGGGTAGGCTTCATCGCCCTGTTCGGCATAGCGACGGACGACGGCGTGCTGATGGGCACGTTCATTCACGACACCTTCCGGGAGCGCCACCCGAAGACGCACGCCGAAATCCGCGAAGCCGTAGTACACGCCGGCCTGCGCCGCGTCCGTCCCGCCGCCATGACGACCGCCACCACGCTCATCGCCCTGCTGCCCGTCCTGACCTCCACCGGCAAGGGCGCGGACATCATGGCGCCGATGGCCATCCCCGCGTTCGGCGGCATGTTGATCCAGAGCATGACCATGTTCGTCGTCCCCGTGCTGCAATGCTGGTGGCGGGAACATGCGAGCAACACATCAAAAACGGAAGACGGGCAATGAAAAGCGGTTTGCAGATTAGCGCGGAATACGGCGCGGAGAAGTGGCGTTTGTCACCGTCACCCGTCCATCCATTCGCGGAGACTCATCCCGAAATGGCGATGAAAATAATGGGAAAACGTGGCCGTATCAACGAAGCCCAGGGAATGTGCCACGCCGAACGACGAACGGCCTTTCTCCATGTATTCGCGTATGCGTCGCAGGGTAAATTCATCTATCCATTTCTTCGGCGGCCAGCCGGTGAGCGCCAGGACGGCATGATGAAACTCCTGCCTTCCCACGCCCATAGAGGCGGCATACCTGTAAAGCGGCCGGTAGCCAATGATCCGAAGCAGTGCGGCGAAGTGGTCGATAAAATCGTTGTTCGTGGCATAGTTCCGATATTTATTGATATGTTTGCCTGCGGCAGCGGCCTCTGCCTCGGTCACCGAACTGCCGCACCAGACGTCGTCGACGGTAATCTTTCTGTATTTTCCAAGAAATTCCATAAGTATCTGTTTATTTGGAGATGCAAATATGCATATTTTACCCGAAATATCCCAACATGCAGAAAAAAAACAGTCCGTGCGATCCGGCTTGAAGAAAATAGCAAACGCTATTTTGTCTTTCGCATAGCATGTAGACAAAATAAAAATTGCTGTTTTGTCTTTCTCGATGCATATAGACAAAATAAAAAATTCAGTTTTGTCTTTCTTGATGCATGTAGACAAAATAAAAATTGCTGTTTTGTCTTTTTTGATGCATGTAGACAAAATAAAAAATTCGGTTTTGTCTTTTTCGATGCATGTAGACAAAATAAAAATTTTGGTTTTGTCTTTTGCATTGCATACAGACAATATTATGATATATATTATCCGGAAATTATACAGAGAGCACGAACAGTACAAATACATGCAGCCACGGATGCCCGGATTCAAGGATACCGCGTCGGCGGGGAACGCCTTGTTACCTGCAATGACGGCGTCACAGACAAAAAACACCGTGCTTGCGAATGCAGTGAAGCACTCCGGGGAATTGAGAATGGAGAATTGAGAATGGAGAAGGATGAGCGCATTTCATTCTTCCTTCTCCATTCTCCATTCTCAATTTATCCCGTCAGAACTGCCCGTCATGGCAACCCCGTTCATCCCGTCAGGGATGGCAGTTCGGTAGAAAACCGGTCTGCAAACCCTCTCGCATCCCGTACGGGATGCCACGTCAACGGGCATCGGCTATTTCTGCCGAACTTTCATTCCTCACGGAATGGCGGCGCGGTGATCGACTGCGACCGCGTCGAACGTGGAGAGGCTACACATCCCGTCAGGGATGGCAGTTCGGTAGAAAACCGGTCTGCAAACCCTCTCGCATCCCGTACGGGATGCC
>JAITQL010000107.1 GCA_031288935.1 Tannerella sp. | reverse complement strand
CACCCCTTCACGGATTATGCAGGTTCCGGCTCACGCTCGTGTTGCCGGAACCTGCGTTTTCATCCTTTCCGTCTGCGTGAAACGGTCATCGAATCCTTGAGTCCGTTTGCCGGTACTTCCCGTATTCTTCGGCGATGCGTGCCTGCCGGGTGTCGCCGGCGTGGACAAGCACGCGATAGCGGAGCGTCACCTTTTCACCTTTCTTCAGATACGTGGCCTGATCGTCTGCCGGCCAGTACATGGGCGTGGGAGAGATAAAGCCGTAGTCGCGCGTGAACCAGGGCGAAGGAAACCATTTGTTGGACGGGTGTTGCAGGATGGCGATGCCTTCGATACCGGTTTTCCGCGTTCCGTAGCAGTCGATCCAGGGAGAGGCTGCGCCGAAGGTGCCGTCTTCACTCGCCTTGCCCTCGGCGTTCACCATTGTACCGCCCTGTTCGACGGACAGGTCAGGGTCGATGCGGGCGCTGAAAAGCGAGTGATTCGTCTTGAGGACGGTCACGTCCGCCAGCATCTCCATTTCGATGTCGAAATCCAGCTGATACAGGTCTTTGGAAGGAGCGGTGACGGTGATCTTCCGGCGGTCGAGGATGGGCGCTTCGGCATCCGGCCGTTTCCAGATACACTCGTCTTCGATTACGGCACGCTCGCCACCGGTCTCCGTCACGCGGGCGCCCAGAGAGACGATGCGTCCCCGTTCCAGCCCTTCCTGCCAGTAGTTGCCGCCGTTGACGAGGTCGCAGCCGAAAAAGAGCGACGTGTGGTGCGGATAGACGCCGTTGCGCATCGACGTCACGCTGCCGCCCGATACCGGGCTGTTGAGCGGGAAGAAGAAGGGATACTTCTCGTCTTCCTGAAAACGGTAGCTTGTGAAAAACCTGTCGCCGACGGTCACGTCTATCCGGGTTCCCGTCTTTACGGCCGACACTGCCGCGGGCGCCTGCGCCCTTACTACTCCGCAACCTGCCGCGGCGAGCAGTGCGATGATCATGCTTCTTTTCATACTTGTTCTTTTTTTAGTGTTCTTATTCTGTGAATTGAATGAATCGGGTCAGTTGACCGTTGCGACCGGCGGATACGCAAAGTCGTTCCAGAGCCGGTCGGCCTCTGCGGCCGTCATGTCGCCCTCGAAGGACAGGATGCGGTATTGCAGCCGGTAGCGTTCGTTCGGGAACAGCTCCCAGTCCCTGTTTTTGGTCGGGGCGAAGTTGATGAACGCATCGCCGCGCCCGTTGTTGGCCTGTTCGTCCCAGATGCGCAGGGGTTCGGGAGCGTTGCGGTTCTGCGGGTGGCTCATGAAGAGAAGGCCGGAGCGTCCGGTTGCCGTCTCTCCGGAGATGCGGATCCAGCGGGCCGTGGTGCCGTCGATGGCCTGCCGGGTGTTTCCTTCGGAGGTGAGCATTTCGCAGTTGTCTTTTGTCCATGCTTCCGTGGCGCGGTATCCGAAGCCGGCGTAGCGGTAGGCTTGCAGCAGACCGGGCAGGGGCGCGGAGGGGCGCAGGATGGACGCGAAATCCCAGAGAAAGGCGTTGCCGGGGATGTTCCAGGTCTTCACGTTCCATTCCTCCTCCATGATAACCTTTTCGCCTTCGGGCGTAAAGATGACATGATCCAGCGCGGCATCGAAGCCGCTGAAAACGGCGCCCTGTTCCGTACCCCGAATGGCCGTGGCGCGCACCGTTCCCTGCTTCTCCCCCAGGTTCCAGAGGTCGTACAGTTGACCGTCATACACGACGTGCGTCCAGGGATTCCATATCCCGAAATGATGGTAATGATCTTTCGGCTGGATGGCGGTCAGGACGTTTCCGGCCGGCGACCAGGCGGGATGAATGAATCCGCTGCGGCGGTAGGCGGCATCCACGCCGGCCGGAGGTTCCACCTGCGCATAGTTGTATTGCAGCACCGGTTTCCCGTCTTTCTTCAGAATCAGCGCCCGCTGCGTGTCTTCCGTCTGCATGACGGCCTCCCGTGCCGCCTGCCTGCCAACCGGTCTGGCCACGAAAGTACGGACGGCGCCCGCCTTCGTCTCTCCGGCCAGTATCCAGTACAAAAGGGTTTTTCCCTCTTCCCGCACCGTCCGGGAGGGCACGTTCACCGTCCCCCCTCCCGTCCGTTCGCTCAACGCCCAGTCCGTCTCTTCCGCCGTCAGGGGCATTTCCACCGACAGGGTGCAGTCCTGCCGGTCGAATGCGCCGGCCTGCACCGTAATCCCGATTTCGCCTTCCTTCTTCCACCCGCATGACGCCAGCATGACGAGCAGAAGGGCTGTAACTGTTATCTTCATAGCTTCTTCGCGTTAGAATTGATACGGAGGCCGGTGCGGACGTGCAATCATGGCGTTGGCCTCGTCGTCGTTTTTAAAGCGTTCCAGTACGGGATCCCAGTACAGGCGGCGGTTCAGTTTCATGGCGATGTGCTGTAGCAGGCAAGCCGTGCAGGAGCGGTGCGCCACCTCCGCCGGAGTAATGTTTTTCGTTCCCGTGCGGATGCTTTCCAGCCAGTTGCCGTGGTGATCGGTACTGACGTAGAGGCGGAGGGCATCGGCTCCGAGCGGCGCCAGGATCCTGACGTCGGAAGCCTGAAGCGCCTCCGACTTCGTACTGATCGGCTCGTTCGGCGATGCGGCATAGGCGCCGCGACTGACGAAGAGCCAGCCTTCGGAGCCGGTAAAGAGGACGCCGTTCGGCTTTTCGTCGCTGTCGGTCGTTCCGCGGACGATGACGCCGTTGTCATACAGCATCTCCGTTTCGTAGAGGCCGTGCACGTCCCACAGTCCCGAATCGGGCGCGGGAAAATCCGCCCTGCCCGCTATCTCCACGGGACCGCTGTATTCCCTGTCCATCGCCCAGTGCGCGATGTCGAAGTGATGCGCTCCCCAGCCGGTGATCATCCCGGCGCCGAATTGCTCGCAGCGCAGCCAGCCGGGGCGGTCGTAGCCTTTCTGCGGGTGCACGCGGTCGACGGTGTAGGGAATCCACGGCGTCTGTCCCAGCCAGGCATCGTAGTCGAATCCCGCGGGAACGGGCATTTCCTCCGGGTTTCCCCCCGAAGGATCGCCCGGCAGGCGTATTTCAATCTCCTTCAGCTGTCCGATGCGCCCGTTGCGCACCAGCTCGCAGGCCACGCGGAACTGTTCCATCGACCGCTGCTGGCTGCCGATCTGCAATATCTTGCCGCTTGCATTGACGGCGTTGCTCATCTTCCGTCCTTCCCCGATGGTGAGCGAAGTCGGCTTTTGCAGGTACACATGCTTGCCCGCCCGGACGGCGTCGATGGCATTGCGGGCGTGCCAGTGATCCGGCGTGCTGATCAGCACGGCATCCACCTCCGGATTGGCCAGCAGGTCGCGATAGTCCGCATACGTTGTGACGCCGGTGTAGGGAGAGCCGAGTTTCTTTGCATACCAGCCCTCCACAAGCTCTTTGGCCTCGGCCACGCGGCGGGCATCCAGGTCGCACACGGCCATGATGCGGGCATGGTCGTATTTCCATACGCCCGGCATGTCGTGATCGCGCGAGATGCGTCCCGTACCGATGGCGCCGATCTGAATCCGGTTGGACGGCGCGTTTTTCCCGAACACGGTGGCGGGAACAATGGTCGGAGCAAGGATCAGTCCGGCTCCGGCTGTCAATGATTTCTTGATAAAACTTCTTCGTGTTGTCATAAACGTTTACATTAGCATATAAATAATTTCGGAACTGAAATTCAGCCCCGACAAAAGTAGGGACAATAATTGAAATGCAAGCATGTTTTTTTGCGGAAACCGGTTCGATTGTTGCAAAAGGACAAACAGATGCTTAAAAATGAAAGATTCTCTCCACAAACCGGGAACGTTCAAGGTTCAAGGATGAAAGTGTATGAATACTTAAATGAATATCCGTAAATGTCCTGTTGTGTATTCCATCCCGCCAGAGATGGCTCGCCCGGTAGAAGAAGGCGTCTGCACCGCAGCTTTTTGCATCTCTACCGGCATATCATCCCAAAAGGGATGAAAAGCAATGTCCCGGCGGGACAGGGGAGTTGAGAATGGAGAATGAAATGCCGCGCCCCGTCATTCTCCATTTTCAATTCCCCCGGATTGTTTCACTGCGTTCGCAAGGACGGGGTGCGGCATTTTTTTCGGGATAGCTGCTACCGGATGGCAAACCGTGTGCCGGAAACCCTCGCTCCCCTCTCTTGTGGAGAGTGGCCGGGGGAGAGGTTGGTTGCAGTGGCGGCGGTGTTTTTGGCAG
>JAITQL010000082.1 GCA_031288935.1 Tannerella sp. | reverse complement strand
GTGGACTTACACCACCAAGTTATTTATCATGCACGGCGCACTAAGAAAAGCCAAACGCAACCGGGTGTGGCTTTTCTGTTATGAAGAATGTTTCCGGTGCAACCGGATCGGACGGGCTGCCGCGACTGACGGTGTTTCACGAAGGCTTCGGCGTATTCACAATGCGCCTGCAGCCCCCGGAACTTTTCCATAGCCGAGCCGCTGCAACACGTCGCGGATTTTCCCGTTCGTGGAGATGCTGGCCGGGACTAACGGCAGACGCAGCCTGTTTGCGATGAATCCCATCAAATGCAGCATGCTTTTTATGCCGGCCGGATTGCCGTCGACGGAAAGCAGTTCAAACAGTTCGATGTAGCGGGAATGGATCGCACGCGCCTCCCCGTAATCGCCCGACAGCGCCAGATGTACCATCCGGCCAAATTCCCCCGGCAGCGCGTTGCCGATCACGGAAATTACGCCTGCCGCGCCCAGGGCGATCAGCGGAAAGGTGATGCCGTCGTCGCCGGAAATCAACTCGAAATGTTGAGGTTTGTTTTTGATGATTTCATTCATCTGGACGATATTGCCGGAGGCTTCCTTGACGGCCACCACCCGTTCAAACTCGCGGGCGATGCGGAGCGCGGTCTGCGCCGTCATGTTCATGCCCGTCCGTCCCGGCACATTGTACAGTATCAACGGCAGCGGCGTTGCTTGCGCAAGGGCTTTGTAGTGTTGATAAATCCCTTCCTGCGAAGGCTTGTTGTAGTAGGGAACCACCGACAGGATCCCGTCTATCCCGCAGAAATCGTCCCGCTCCAGCTTTTTCACCACCTCGCGGGTGCAGTTGCCTCCGACACCCAGAACGACCGGTATCCGCCGGCGCACCTGCGCAACCACCTGCCGAATCACTTCTTTCTTCTCTTCTTCCGCCAGGGTAGGCGTCTCGGCCGTCGTGCCCAGCACAACCAGATAATCCGTCCCGTTCTGCACCTGATACGCTGTCAGCTTTTGCAGCGTTTCGAAATCAACGCTTTCGTCTTCCTTAAAAGGCGTTACCAGTGCAACGCCCATCCCTTTTAAATCCATATGTACCATCTCTTAAAAAAACTGTTTCTACCTGTTTGATTCCCTCAAAGATTTTTAGAGCGAATCATTCGTAAATAATTAATGATCTGGTTGAATAAAAACGCAATATCGTGCATGCCCTCCTTCATGACGATGGAGAAATCGTACCAGTCCTTCTCCGAGGCATATTTCGCGCCGGCCTTGAATGTAGCCGGATGCTGCAACATCAGGTACCGCATGACCGGATATTCGTCGCCGGTCAAATCCAGCAGCATGTCTGCCGAAAGATGATTGAGCTGTTCCCGGATGTTTTTCTTCGGGAATCCCCAGATATTGATGTCTTTCTTCGCTTCCACCAGCAGATAGCCGTAATCCCAGATCTGCATGTCATTCCGTTTTTGCGTATACACGCATATGTGCACGCTCTTCTTCATTGCCTTCAATGTGCGGACACAGGCCTCTACGACGTTCCGGTCGGACACTTCACACAGTATCAGAACATATCTTACGTCGTCCAGTGCACGGTAGCAGTGCGACCTCGTTTTGGCCGTCCTCAACAAGGCCTGTATTTTCCTGTTTAAAAAATATCCTTTGAAAATCATTCGGTTAATTTTAGAAATTCTTCTTCACGGATCATCTTCACGCCCAGCTTTTCGGCTTTCGCCAGCTTGGCCTGCCCCATGTTTTCTCCGGCAAGGAGGTAGTCCGTCTTTCCGGAAACGGCAGCAACGTTTTTCCCGCCGTGGCGCTCGATCATCGACTTGTATTCGTCCCGCGAATGATGCGCAAAGGTGCCGCTGATCACAAAGGTCAGTCCGTTCAGCTTGTCCGAACGGGCAGCCAGCTCCTTTTCATGAAGGCTCATTTGCAGTCCGTACGCTCGCAAACGGTCTATAATCGCACGGTTTCGACTGTCTGCAAAATGATCCGTCACGCTTTGGGCGATCCGTTCCCCGACCTCGTCCGTTTCGGTCAGTGATTCAATACTGGCCTGCATCAACCGTTCCATGGACGTACAGGCATACGCCAGCCGTTTAGCCACCGTCTCGCCGACGAAACGGATACCCAGCCCGTACAGTACGCGCTCAAACGGCACCTGCCTGGAAGCCTCCAGACTGTCCAGCAGGTTCTGCACGCTCTTCTCCGCCCAGCCCTCCAGCAACAGCAGGTCGGCTCTTGTCAGGGCGTACAAGTCGGCCACGTTACTCACATAGCCGGCACGGTACAGGTCTTCCACCGTTTCCGGCCCCATGTTAATATTTAACGCCTTGCGCGTTGCGAAATGTTCGATTTTACCTTTGATTTGCGGCGGACAGCCCCACTCGTCCGGACAGTGAAAAGCCGTCTCGCCGGGCAGACGCACCAGCGCCGTATCACATTCCGGGCACCGGCTTATAAAAACCACTTTTTCACCCGTCGTTCCATTACGGGCATCCGTATCCACCCCTGTGATCTTGGGAATGATTTCGCCGCCCTTCTCCACAAACACGTGATCGCCGTAATACAAATCCAGTCCGGAGATAACATCCGCATTATGCAGGGAAGCCCGTTTGACCGTCGTTCCGGCCAGCTGCACCGGCTCCAGATTGGCCACCGGCGTCACTACGCCCGTTCGTCCCACCTGGTACGAGATGGTATTCAGGCGCGTTACGGCCTGTTCGGCCTGAAACTTGTACGCAATCGCCCAGCGCGGCCCCTTCGCCGTATATCCCAGGTAACGCTGCTGGCGCAGCGAATTAACCTTTAACACAATCCCGTCGGTCGCTACCGGCAGGTTCCTGCGCTCCCTGTCCCAATAAGCAATGAAGTCGAACACCTCCTGCAGGGATTCGCATTTCCGGACGGCATCGGAAACCTTCAGCCCCCACCGGCGAGCCGCCTGAAGATTCCCGTAGTGCGTATCGTCGGGCAAGGCCTCGCCCAGCATATGGTACAAGTACGCATCCAGCCTTCTGGCGGCCACAATTTCCGGGTTCAGATGCTTCATCGTACCCGACGCCGCATTCCGGGGATTGGCGAACAAAGGTTCCTCCTGTATTTCACGTTCTTTGTTCAGCCGTTCAAACTCCAGCCACGGCAGAACGATTTCACCGCGTATTTCAAACGTTTCCGGATAATCGTCGCCTCTAAGTTTCAACGGAATGGAACGGATGGTCTTTACATTGGCCGTCGCGTTGTCGCCCCGCGTCCCGTCGCCCCGGGTGATGGCCTGCGTCAGCCTCCCTTGTTTGTAGATCAGTGAAATGGAAGTCCCGTCGTATTTCAGCTCGGCAACCAGTTCGAACGGTTCTTTCAGCGACCGTGCCGTCCGTTCGTAGAAATCGGTTACTTCGGCCTCCGAATAGGTATTGCTCAACGACAACATCGGATAACGGTGGGCGATCTGTTCAACGTCTTTCGACAAGTCACTCCCCACGCGCTGCGTCGGCGAATACGGATCTGCAAATGCCGGATACTGTTCTTCCAGCAACTGCAACTCCTTCATTTTTCCGTCGAACAAAAGATCGGGTATCGTCGGCATGGAAAGCACGTAATAGCTGTGATTATGCTGTTCCAGTTCCTCGCGAAGCGATTTTATCCTTAACTCAATTTCATTCATATAAATAATACGTGTGTAGAGGCTGCAAATATAAGGGTTTGTTGTAAATCAAACGTCCTCATCCCGGAAATACTTTCACCAAAAAATCATAAACAACGGAATATAAACGGGTTCAAAGTTCAATCCGCAAGACGGCAAACAGGGCGGTAGAACACGTCCCGAACAAAAAAAAACACGAATATTTTTTTAATTCGAAACTTGTCGGTACTTTTGGTTGTTACTATCGGGAACGCATTGAAAAGCGATACTAAAAAAGAAACAATATGAGTTACCTCAAATTTGACAAGACGTTGTTGATTAATCTGGAAGAATCCCTGTCCCGGGAAGTGCTTCGCACAAACCGGAAGGGCGCTTACCATTGTACGACCATCGTGGATTGCAATACGCGGAAGTATCACGGGGTGCTGGTCATGCCCGTTCCGCAGCTGGACGACAATCCTCATGTCCTGCTTTCATCGCTCGACGAAACGGTCGTGCAGCACGGGGCGGAGTTTAACCTGGGACTTCACAAGTATGAAGGCGGCACTTTCAGTCCGAACGGGCACAAGTATATCCGCGAATACACCATGGAGACGGTTCCCCGCACCGTATACCGCGTCGGGGGCGTGGTGCTGGCCAAGGAAAAGATTTTTTCCCATACGGACAACCAAATCCTGATCAAGTATACGCTGCTGGAGGCTCATTCGGAGACGACGCTCCGCTTTCGTCCCTTCCTGGCTTTCCGCAGCGTGACGGAACTGACGCATGTCAACGGCAGCGCCAACCAGTCGTACCAGGATATTCCGAATGGCATCAAGGCCTGTATGTATCCGGGTTATCCCGAACTTCACATGCAGTTCGACAAACCGCCGAAATTCATTTACGAACCTTACTGGTATCATGGAATCGAGTATCCCAAGGAGCAGGAACGGGGCTATCCGTACAAGGAAGACCTCTTTGTGCCGGGTTATTTTGAACTGCCGATCCGGAAAGGCGAGTCCGTGGTCTTCTGTGCCGGCGACACCCTGCAGGGGCACTTGTCCGGCCTGCCCGACTTTTTTGACCGGGAAGTGGAGGAACGGACGCCCCGTTCGAGTTTCTACAACTGCCTGAAAAATTCGATGAAACAGATGCTTTACAATCCCCGGGGCGAAGCGCTCTACCAGCTGGCCGGCTATCCGTGGTTCAAGGTGCGGGCGCGCGACATGTTCACCGCCATGCCGGGCGCGTGGCTGTGCACCGGTGAAAAGGGCATTTATGAACGGCTGATGGATACGGCCATTCCCGCCGTTCAGGCATTCATGCGATACGGCAAGCTGGATGCGATCATCCGGGAAATGGACGAGCCGGACGTGTTGCTGTGGATGGTCTGGTGCATACAGCAGTACCGGGTGAAGGCCGGACTGGAGGAAGCCGGAAAGCGGTACGGCGCCCTGGTCGGGGAAGTCATTGAATACCTCGTTGCCCAGAAACATCCCAACCTGAAATGGACGGATAACGGACTGGTGTATTCCGACGGGCGCAGGAAACCCGTGACGTGGATGAATTCGGTGGTGGACGGAAAGCCGGTCATTCCGCGCTCCGGCTATATTGTGGAGTTCAATGCACTTTGGTATAACGCGCTCTGTTTTTACAGGGAACTGAAAGAGGGCGCGGTTCCGGAAACCGTCAACCAAATCATCGGCGCGCTGGATCAATCCTTTCCGGCCACGTTTGTGAACAAATGCAATTACCTGTTCGATTACGTGGACGGGCCGAACCGGGACTGGAGCGTACGTCCGAACATGGTGATCGCGCTGGCCTGCATCTACTCGCCGCTGACCCGCGCGCAGAAACGGGCGGCGCTGGACATCGTCACCAGGGAATTGCTTACGCCGAAGGGACTGCGCTCGCTCAGTCCGAAGAGCGAAGGCTACCGTCCCAACTGCTCCGGCCCGCAGTACGAACGCGACCTGGCTTATCACCAGGGCGCCGTATGGCCGTGGCTGATCGCGCTGTATATCGTGGCATACCTGAGCCTGTTCGGCGAAAGCGGCGTCTCGTTTGCCGAACGGATGATGATCAGTCTGGAAGAAGAAGTCTCGCTGCACTGCATCGGCACCGTTTCCGAAATCTACGACGGCAATCCGCCCTTTGCCGGCCGCGGCGCATTCTCCTTTTCGATGAGCATTGCCGCGGCGCTGTATGTAATCGACAGGCTGAAATCGTATGGTGTTGAATAAACGAATGAAAAAAAGATGAAAGCGTTAATGTACGGATGGGAATTTCC
>JAITQL010000089.1 GCA_031288935.1 Tannerella sp. | reverse complement strand
GAACAATGGAAGAACGGCGCAGTGAAAGGTCTCCGTGCAAGAGGCGGGTTCGACGTCGATATGGAATGGAACAATGGTATTTTATCCAAAGCGGTAATCAAAGCGAACTACGACAGTCCCTGTCGGCTTCGCACCGGGACGCCGGTCAAAGTATTTGCCGGCGGCAAAGAAATTGAAGTTACACGGCAAGGCGAAAACTGCATTGAATTTGAAGCAACGGCGGGAGCGCGTTACGAGGTGAAACGTTAGGCGAATTTACCCTGTAAGGAACAGTTAGTATGAATATGAAATTTAAAACAGCGGATATGAATAACAAATCCAACCTCATCACACCGGGGTATGTTGTAACCTTTGTGTTGATCACCTCTTTATTTTTCCTGTGGGCCTGGCCTAACACCTTGAATGATGTACTCATCAAACAGTTTCAGAAATCGCTGGAATTGAGTTTGACGCAGACCGGCTTCCTGCCATTCGCCCTGAAATGCGGTTATTTCTGCTTCTCCATCCCTGCCGGCATTTTCATGCAGCGCAAGGGATACAAGACGGGGATTTTGCTTGGCTTGTGCATGTTTGCCACAGGGTGCCTGCTGTTTTATCCGGCCGCTTCCTCGCGCGAATACGCCGTTTTCCTTGGCGCCATATTCATTATGGCCGGAGGAGCGGCTTTCCTCGAGATCGGGGCAAACAGTTTTGTGGTCAGCTTAGGCGACAAGTCCACTTCGGAACGCCGGTTGAATCTGGCACAGTCGTTCAATCCACTGGGCGGTATTGCAGCCGCCGGCGCCGGGACGCTCTTTATCTTTTCCGGCAACGAACCTTCGGCCATGGAAATAGAAGCCATGAAAAACGCCGGCACATACGACGCCTTTCTGGGCAGCGAGAACATGCGCGTCTTCCCGACGTATCTGACGCTGGCCTTTATCGTGCTGATCATTGCCATCTTCGTCTGGAAAGCCAGATTCCCCAAAATCGAAACGCAGGAAAACGCCGGAGGCAAGGAGAAAGGCAGTTTCAAGGCGCTCGTCAAGTACCCGCACTGGTACGGCGCCATCCTCTCGCAGTTCTTTTACCTCGGCGCGCAGCTCGGCACATGGAGTTACCTGATCACCTACGTTCAGCAAAACAGCGAGATGGGAGAAAAACAGGCCGGCGCTTTCCTGACGGCAAACATGGTGATCTTCCTCTCAGGGCGGTTTTTCTCTACCTGGCTGATGAAGTATGTCAAGCCGGTACGCCTGATGGGTGCGTATGCGGTGATCAACATCGGTCTGGTACTGATTGCCATTCTGGGTTCGCAATGGGCGCAAACGAAGTTCGGTGTTGGCCTGTACGGCGTCGCCTGGCCGATACCGTTTACCGGCATCCGGGCGCCCGTCTGCATATTCGCCCTGATAGCCACCACATTCTTCATGTCGCTGATGTACCCGACCAACTTTGCATCGGGAGTAAAAGGCTTAGGCCCCAACGCAAAGTTAGGCGCTTCGGTGCTGGTGATGAGTTTGATCGGCGGCGCTATCCTGTCGTTTGTCATGGGACGGATTGCCGACACTCAGTGGGCTAACGGACAAATTGCGGCGGCCATGATTGTGCCGATCGTATCGTATCTCGTTATTTGCTGGTACGCGCTCTGCGGCTCGCGTCCGCGAGGGCCGGTGTATGAATAGTTCAAGACTCAAAATTAGCAGAATCAATTATGTTAAAAGGAATCAACCCGATCATATCCCCCGAACTCCTGAAGATACTGGCAGAGATGGGGCACGGCGATGAAATCGTCTTCGGCGACAGCAATTTTCCTGCCGCTTCACATGCACAGCGTCTGGTTCGCGCCGACGGACACCGTATAACGGCGTTTCTGGATGCCATCCTGCCGCTTTTCCCGCTCGATTATGCCGTCGACTACACGGCTGTGCTGATGGCCTTTCGCGGCGACAGGGAACCTGCGGTCTGGAATCGCTACAAAGAGAAACTCGGCGCCTGGCCGGACGGCGACAAACCGTTCCTGACGCTGCCGAAGCCGGAGTTTTACGAACGGGCGGCCGCTGCTTATTGCGTAGTGGCCACCGGCGAATCCGAAGGGTTTGCCAACCTCATCCTCCGGAAAGGAATTATCCGTAACTAAATAAATGAATCCTATGAAACCGATGAAATCAGTAATCGTTCTCTTTTTCGCGCTCATGCTCGCTTCCGCAAGCGGGCAGGCCGGAAATCAATCCGTTGCGACGCCGGCAAATCTGCGTTGCGAGTATTTAACCGATCCCCTGGGCATTGACGCTGCGGCGCCCCGCCTTGCGTGGCAAATGGACGACAATCGCTACGGCGCCATGCAGGCGGCCTTCCGGATTGTGGTCGGCACGGACTCGGCCGCTGTGGCCAACGGCCGGGGCGACGTGTGGGACACGCAGAAAGTGGCGTCCGACCGGATGCTGCTGACGTATGCCGGGCAGCCGCTGGCGCCTTTCACGCGCTATTTCTGGAGCGTGCGCCTCTGGGACAGGGACGGCGTGGAATCCGCGCCGCAGACCGCCTTCTTCGAGACGGGCATGATGGACATGAAAAACTGGAAGGGCGCCTGGATCAGCGACGGCGAACATCTGTCCGGAAACGGCATCCACGTCAAACCAGCGCCTTATTTCCGCAAGGAGTTCAAGACCGGACGGAAAATCAAGTCGGCACGCGCCTACATCGCCGTGGCCGGTCTCTATGAGCTTTACATCAACGGCGAAAAAATCGGCAATCACCGCCTCGACCCCACGTTCACCCGCTTCGACCGGCGCAACCTCTACGTCACCTACGACGTGACCGCGCAGTTGCAGGACGGCGTCAACGCCGTCGGCGTGCTGCTGGGCAACGGCTGGTACAACCACCAGTCCATTGCCGTGTGGTATTTCCACCGTGCACCGTGGCGCGACCGACCCGCGTTCTGCCTTGACCTGCGGATCACGTATGACGACGGCACGACGGAGACCGTCAGCTCCGAACGCGACTGGAAAACCGATCTCAGCCCCGTTATCTTCAACAGCATCTATACGGGCGAACACTACGATGCCCGCCTGGAACAGCCGGGGTGGAACACGGCCGGCTTCGACGATGCGAAATGGAAGCCTGTCTGCTACCGCTCGGCGCCCTCGCAGCTTATCGTGGCGCAACAGCTGCACCCGATACGCGACGTGGAGGAAATCCCCGTGAAGTCGGTCAGGAAACTCTCCGACCGCAAGTACCTCTTCGATCTGGGACGAAACATTTCCGGCGTAAGCCGGCTGCGCGTGACGGGAGAGGCCGGCACGGAAATCCGCCTCAAACATGCCGAGATCGTACGCGCCGACAACACGCTGTACATGGACAACATCGACGAGCATTACCGTCCGGTGGACGACAGCGACCCCTTCCAGACCGACATCTTCATCCTCGGCGGAAAGGGAGAGGAAACCTTCATGCCGCGCTTCAACTACAAGGGATTCCAGTACGTCGAAGTGACGGCCGACCGCCCGGTCGACCTGGCCGCCGACGCCCTCACGGGATGGTTCATGCACAGCGACCTGCCGCCGGCCGGACATTTCGAATCCTCCAATCCGCTGATCAACCGCCTCTGGGAGGCAGCCAACAATTCGTATCTCTCCAACCTCTTCGGCTACCCGACCGACTGCCCTCACCGCGAGAAAAACGGCTGGACGGGCGATGCCAACCTGGCCGTAGAACTTGGGCTGTATAACTTCGACGGCATTACCGTCTATGAAAAGTGGCTCGCCGACCATCGCGACGAGCAGCAGCCCAACGGCGTCTTCTCGAACATCATCCCCACCAGCGGATGGGGGTACGACTGGGGCAACGGGCTGGACTGGACGAGCAGCGTCGCCATCGTCCCCTGGGCAGTCTACCAGTTCTACGGCGACAGCCGCCTGCTGGCCGATTCCTACGAAAGCATCAAGCGATACGTAGACCATGCCACCGACATCTCGCCCACCGGACTTACCGCGTGGGGACTGGGCGACTGGGTGCCCGTCAAGTCGAAAACACCGCAGCAGTACACCTCTTCCATTTACTACTACAAGACGGTGACCATTCTGGCCGGCGCCGCCCGGCTCTTCGGAAAAGAGGATGACAGCCGGAAGTATGCCGCCCTGGCCGAAAAGATCAGGACGGCCATCAACCGCGAATACCTGAACAGCGAGACCGCCCTCTACGGCAACGGCTATCAGACCGAACTCTGCACCGCGCTGCTGTGGGGCATCGTCCCCGCCGAACTGCGCGAGCGCGTAGCCCTGAACCTGGTCAGGCGCGTTGAAGCCGACGACCGCCACCTCGATGTCGGCATCCTCGGATGCCGCGCCCTGCTGCCCGCCCTGAGCGAAAACGGATACGCCAACCTGGCCTACGACATCGCCGCGCAGGAAACCTATCCCTCGTGGGGATACTGGATCGTGAAGGACAACGCCACCACCCTCTACGAACAGTGGACGGCCATCGGCGAGAAGAAGGAATCGTCGCTCAATCACATCATGTTCGGCACCTACAGCAACTGGTTCTACGAATCCCTGGCCGGCATCCGGCCCGACCCCGCGCATCCCGGATTCAAGCGCATCCTCCTGAAACACGACTTCGTGGAAGGCCTCCGCTACGCCGGCGCGACCTATCGCTCGCCCTACGGCACGATCGCCTCCCGCTGGGAAAGGAACAGGAAGGACGTCACCTGCCGCGTGACCGTCCCGCCCAACAGCGCCGCCGACTTCTACCTGCCCGCGGGCTACAAACTGAGCAAAGTCACCCTGGCCGACGGACAGCCCGTCACCCTCACGCCCGCCGCCGACCGCGTCTACAGCCTGCCTGCCGGCAGCTATCTGATGAAACTCAACAAACAGTGACAGGTCATACAGTTCCTGACCGTTGAGCCGTAAAGCGAAGAAGGAGCGCAGCGAAGCAGAAACAGCTTCGTTGCGTTCCTTTTCGTTTCGTGCGGCAGGGTAAAAAGCGTCCGTTTTATCGACCTGCGCGCAGTTCAAAATATTTCATGCCCGTCTGCAAACCTGCCTCAAAAAAAAACGTGCAAACCCTTTTAATACCGGTTTACACGCTTTTTGCCAACCGTTGCTTATCCTCATCTTCAATGCTATGCGTGTATATGAGAATATTCGTGTCTAAAGCAATCTTAGTCATAATCGTTTGCTACATTGCGGTCAAACTTAAAACCTTTCAAACTGAATAAATATGTTTCGAATATTTTATCCATTTCACTAATATCCGCCATTTTAGCCTGTTCTAAGATTCGTTGGCTTTCCACATACAAATCAACCTCCTGATGAGCGTCTTCTCTTGTTGGAAAAACAATGACTTCGACTTCTCTCCCAT
>JAITQL010000002.1 GCA_031288935.1 Tannerella sp. | reverse complement strand
AGACTTGCAAAAGGGAGGCGTGATGGTATACGGCATGTCCGCGCAGCCCAACCTGACCCGCGGCACGCAGCCCGCCGACTTTCCGTATTCCTTCTCCGTGAAATAATCCGTCGACGGACAGACCGGTTTGCCGGAAGCATACGCAGCAAGCCAAACAGTCAAAAAAGGCGAAAGAGCATGAAACGTTCTTTCGCCTTTTTCTTTTCCGGCCGTCAATGTGTACCTGCAAAACGAGTGTTGCCCCGTAGAATCTTTGAATTTTTGAATCTTTGAATTATTTTAGTCGGCTCGGCTCATGACTAATTTTCCGTGTTTAATTCCCCTGATTGCAATCAGCCTGTCGGAGAGTTCCGTCAGGCGATAGGCCGTGCCGGCGACGGTAGCGATGTGCAGGCAAAAGCCTTCATTCAGGAAATACTGGGAAGAAGACAGAATCACATCCCGGTAATGTTGTTGAATGGCAGTGATCTTCGATGAAATTTCCTTTTTGGCCTGGTTATACATGATCACAATCGTACCTGCCACGACGTGATCGCAAAGCCATTTTTTCTCCGCCACATTTTTCTCCACCAAAAAACGCAACGCCTGCGAACGGTTGGCAAATCCATTCTCTTTCACATACTGATCCAGCGCCACCAACAGTTCTTCTTCCAATGAAACACCAAAACGTTTTAATGCCATAATACTGTTTTTTTTGGACGCAAAGATATTCGCTTTTTGTGTGAGAAACAAGAAACAGGCAAGAGAATGATGGAATTATACTTCACGCGGGATGATTTTGTGCATGATGCCTGTCCCCAACGGGACAGGCGCCATACCATCCCGAGAATGGAGAATGGACGGGGCGCGGCATCTCATCATTCTTCATTCCTTCAGCCCCGTCCGACCTCTCCCCCGACCCCTCTCCACAAGAGAGGGGAGCGAGGGTTTCCGGCACACGGTTTGCCATGCGGTAGCGGCTATCCTGAAAGGAAACGCCGCGCCCCGTCCTTGCAAACGCAGTGAAGCAATCCGGCTCTAAGGGAGCCTGAAAAGATAAGGCACTTTTCCATACGTGTGGAAATGCACCTGTCCCGCTGGGGACAGGATGTCGGTAGAAAATAGCAGGTTCCCCGCCCGCCCAATCCCGTACGGGATGGTATGTGTGATATTGCCGGCATAGCATCCCTGCGGGATTCCGCCGGATGTTGCCACATTCTTTTTTCTACCGGCATCCTGTCCCCAACGGGACAGATACAATGCACAAAACCATGCCGGGGGAAGTATAAACAGGGAGACGGGAAACGTTTTTCCGGTCGGTGTATAAACGGAAGACGATAGAAACAAACGCACAGGGGCGGAAGAATGAAGCGTTGAAAATAAAATCCTTGAATTTTGAATCCCGGTGGCGAATGTTGGAACGCGAGAAAAAACACCGGGTTTATTTCAAGGAACAGAAGCAAACAGGCGGCTATGTTCCAATACAGGGCGAAAATTCTTCTTGTACGTTCTTGAAACAGGCACTTCCTTGCGGACATGTTTCAATATCAGCAGCAGTCCCTGGTGGTTGGTATTTACTTTTTCCACATAAGAAATATTCACGATATAAGCCCGGTGACAACGGATAATAACCGGATAAGCTTTGAACTCGATTTCCATTTGCTGTATGGTTGACCGAAGCGCTTTCCGCAGGACTTTGCCGTTTTCATCCAGATAATGCACATCCACATAATTCCCCAGCGCTTCAATGTATAAAAAATTGGCAGGCTTCAGCATTAAAGAGTCTTTTGTTCTGCCGGACAACGTGATCGTTTCGTCCGGAATATGATAGCTGTCAGTCCCTGTTCTTTGAGACAGCCGGTCATTCAATTCTTCCTTTTCATGCAGCTGCGCCTTGAACTCATTACTTGTAATATAAAAATAGATCACGGCACAGACTGCCACGCCCACGATGAAGTTAAATATCAACATGTTCATAAAGTTATACATAAACGGATCACCCTCGTGCATCAGTATGTGAAAATGAATACCGTAAATCCGGACTGAAAAGTCTTCAACGAACAGAAACCCCAGGGTAATCAATATCAGATCAAGAAAAGCGCAAAGGAAAAATTTCCACCTTGTCCAGTTCTCCTGATTCAGCAGCAATGGAACTATTTTAAGGATTAGATAGGTGAATAAGGCAGTTATAATCAAATAGGATGTAAATATCATTATCTGAAACACACTTATCGGAGAAGGTTTCTGAAACAGCAGAAAAGCACATAAAATAATGCCCACGCAAAATTCCGTCAGCAAAAGGATACTTCCTTTATGCCGAAATGGGGGAAATGGTTGTTTTAAAAATTGGATACACATAGTAAATAATACTCCTTCTCTGAAAAACGGGCTATAATTTATGCGGGGCGAAAGTAAGCATATTTTTTCATTACGGGAAATACGGTTTTCAGAATCAGGCTCTTTTTTACAACAGGATTTTTTATAAGCCTTTTTGTTTCAGTAATTAGTTGATCGAAGAAAAGCATCGGATTTAACGCAAACTTTGGATTATTGTATTAATCGGACAAGGGATTCAAGATTCAAGGCTGCTGCAAACAACAGCGCCGTCACAAGGGCAACGCCCTTCCGCCGTTTGCGGGGACGGGCGGCTGTTCGGGCAATGGCCGCGCCGCCATTCCGTGAGGAACGGGAGTTCGGTAGAAATGGCCGGCACACGTTGATACAAACGGCATGCACGGCGGCGACTGTCCGGCCTCCTTCCAGCCGTGTAGAGACGCGATTCATCGCGACACGTGCGGAGATTTTCCGGCTCTTGCCGGAAGCCTGTCTGAGCAGTGGGAGGAGGTTCCGGCTCTTGCCGGAAGTCTGTCGGAGCAGCAGGACAAGGTTCCGGCTCTTGCCGGAAGTCCGTCGGAGCAGTGGGACAAGGTTCCGGCCCTTGCCGGAAGTCCGTCGGAGCAGTGGGAGGAGGTTCCGGCCCTTGCCGGAAGTCTGTCGGAGCAGTGGGACAAGGTTCCGGCCCTTGCCGGAAGTCTGTCGGAGCAGTAGGACAAGGTTCCGGCTCTTGCCGGAAGTCTGCCGGAGCAGTAGGACAAGGTTCCGGCTCTTGCCGGAAGTCCGTCGGAGCAGTAGAAGAGGGTTCCGGCAAAGGCCGGAGGATCGCCGCAGCCGTGCAACGGCTCGACGCCCCCTCCCGGCAAACGGGATTATTCCGGATCTTCCTTCGACTTGGCGCTCCGGCCATGGCGCTGCGCAAGCTTGCACAGGGCGTTGCCCTTCAATGGACGACACCGGACGGGAGCGCCATGCCGTCCATTGAAGGCTGAAAGCCTTCGAGCAATAGCACAGGGCAACGCCCTGTGGAGAGGTGACGCCCCTCCTCCGTCAGGCTGAAAGCCCGAGAGCCATCACAGGTTGCGCCCTTTCAGGGTTTGGGGTCGGAAGGGTCGGCAGAACACGCAGTGTTCAATATGAATAACCCGGTACCAAGCGTTCGTTGCACCGCCGGGCTCGTCAAGTTTGCAGTGAAATAAAACCGGCGTTAAATCCTTACTTCTGTTGTATGAAAGAAAGGAATTAACCGACTGGCAGAAGTAAATTGTGTGAATAACAGGATTCCCCTGTCTTACGGGGGAATTGGACTTCTGTCGGTCAAGCCGGGGATACCGGCGGGAGGCGATAATATTTAATGGAAAGGGAGGAAAAAACGGCGAAAAGAAAATTTTTATTTCTACATTTGCGGCCATATGGCCGGAGGGGTAGAAAGACAGCTATCGACCGGATTCCATAACGTATGCAATGCAGGAATAAATTAATTATACGGAGTATGTATTTATTGGGATATGACATAGGCAGTTCTTCGGTAAAGGCCTGTTTGGTGGATGCCGAATCGGGGAAAACCGTTGCCCGGGATTTTTTCCCCAAGACAGAGATGCGGATGATCGCGGAACAGCCCGGATGGGCGGAACAGCAGCCCGAAGTGTGGTGGGAGAACCTGAAGCTGGCGAACGAGTCCGTACTGAAGCAGTCGGGCGTGGCGGCCGGGGACATCAAGGCCATTGGCATTTCATGGCAGATGCACGGTCTGGTACTGGTCGACAGGGAGAAGCAGACGCTTCGGCCGGCCATTATCTGGTGCGACAGCCGCGCCGTGCCGTACGGCGAAAAGGCGTTTGAGGCCATCGGCAGGGAACAGGCGCTTTCGCACCTGTTGAACTCGCCGGGCAATTTCACCGCCTCCAAACTGGCCTGGGTGAAGGAGAACGAACCGGACATTTACGACCGGATCGACCGCTTCATGCTGCCCGGCGATTACATCGGGATGAAGCTGACGGACGAGATCGGCGTGACGATAGAGGGGCTGTCCGAAGGTATCTTTTGGGATTTCAAGCGACATGCGCTCTCGGACGAGGTACTGAACTGCTTCGGCTTCGACCGCCGGATGGTGCCGCCCGTCAAACCCGCGTTTGGCATCCAGGGACTGGTTTCCGCCGCCGCCGCCCGCGAATTGGGTCTGAAGGAAGGCACGCCGCTCTGCTACCGCGCCGGCGACCAGCCCAACAATGCGGTATCCCTGAATGTGTTCAATCCCGGCGAAGTCGCTTCCACGGCGGGCACTTCGGGCGTCGTCTACGGCGTGCTGGGGCGGGTGAATTACGATCCCCTGTCGCGCGTCAATACCTTTGCCCACGTCAACCACAGCGCCGAACAAACCCGTCTGGGCGTTTTGCTCTGCATCAACGGCGTCGGCATTCTAAATTCGTGGATGAAGAAAAACCTCGTTGCGCCCGGCATTTCCTATGCCGACATGAACGGTCTGGCCGCCCGGTCGCCCGTCGGCAGCAAGGGCATCTCCGTCATTCCTTTCGGCAACGGCGCCGAGCGGATGCTGGGCAACCGGGATACCGGCTGTGCGGTTCACGGGATTCACTTCAACATACACGACCGGTCGGATCTGATCCGTGCGGCGCAGGAAGGCATCGTCTTCTCCTTCCGCTACGGCATGGACATCATGACGGAAATGGGCATGGACATCCGTTTGATACGCGCCGGACAGGCCAACATGTTCCTCAGTCCGGTTTTCCGCCAGACGCTGGCCGGCGTCAGCGGGGCAACCATCGAACTCTACGATACCGACGGCGCGGCGGGCGCTGCCAAGGCTGCCGGCATCGGGGCGGGCATCTACGCCTCCCCTGCGGAAGCGTTTGCAAGCCTTGAAAAACTGGCCGAGGTAACGCCCGAACCCGGCAAACAGGCACAGTATGAAGACGCTTACGAACGATGGAAAACATGCCTTCCGAACATGCGCTGAAGCGTATGCCGCCGGCGCGTGACCGGAAAGGCGTGCATGATTATACGGAGTATTTCAAAACGGCGGTGCGGCATACGCTTCGTGTCCCGCATCCCTTAACATTTAATTGATATGTCGATAGTAACAGGTAACAAAGAATTTTTCCCGGGAATCGGGAAAATCGGTTTTGAAGGCAGGGACAGTAAAAATCCGCTGGCTTTTCATTGGTACGACGAACAGCAGGTCGTACGGGGTAAAACATTAAAAGACTGGCTTCGCTTTTCGATGGCCTACTGGCACACGCTCTGTGCCGAGGGCGGCGATCCGTTCGGGCCGGGAACCAAAAAGTTCCCCTGGAACGCGGGCGCCGACGCCATCAGTCGAGCCAAGTATAAAATGGATGCCGCATTCGAGTTCATGACGAAGACCGGCATTCCGTTCTATTGCTTCCACGACGTCGACCTGGTGGAAGAAGGCCACTCGCTGGCCGAATACGAAAGCAATCTGGCCGGAATCGTGGACTATGCCGGGGAAAAACAGGCGGCTTCGGGCATCAAACTGCTCTGGGGCACGGCCAACGTGTTCAGCCATCCCCGCTACATGAACGGCGCGGGCACGAATCCCGCATTTGCATCCGTTGCATGGGCGGGGGCGCAGATCAAGAACGCCATCGACGCCACCATCGCCCTCGGCGGAGCCAACTACGTCTTCTGGGGCGGACGCGAAGGGTATTTCAGTCTGCTGAACACCGATATGAAACGCGAAAAAGACCATCTGGCGCAGTTGCTGACCGTCGCTCGCGACTACGGACGCAAACAGGGCTTCCGGGGGACGTACCTTATCGAACCCAAACCGATGGAACCTGCCAAGCACCAGTATGACGCGGACACGGAAACGGTCATCGGATTCCTGCGGCACTACGGCCTGGACAAGGATTTCAAGGTCAATATCGAAGTCAACCACGCGACGCTGGCCGGACATACCTTCGAGCACGAACTGCAGGCGGCGGTCGATGCCGGGCTGCTCGGTTCCATCGACGCCAACCGCGGCGACTACCAGAACGGATGGGATACCGACCAGTTCCCGATTGACGTCTACGAGCTGACGCAGGCCCTGCTCGTCATCCTCGAAGCCGGCGGACTTGGCAGCGGCGGAACGAACTTCGACGCCAAGACGCGCCGCAACTCGACCGACCTCGAAGACATCTTCATCGCGCACATCTCCGGCATGGACACCTTCGCCCGCGCCCTGATCACGGCGGCCAATGTCCTCGAACAGTCGGACTACCGGAAGATGCGCGCCGCCCGCTACGCCTCGTTCGACACGGGCGACGGCAAGGCTTTCGAGAACGGCGAACTCACGCTCGAAGACCTGCGCAACATCGCCGCCCGCGACGGCGAACCCGCACAGGTCAGCGGCAAGCAGGAATTGTATGAAGCGATTATCAACATGTATATTTAACACGGGCTGCGGGCAATGCGGCGCGGCAGGCGATGCAAGTCGCCGGCGCGCCGCCCGCTCCGGCCTTCCCGAAATTCAACAATCATGGAAAAACAATCTTCTGTATATGTAGGCGGAATCACGCTGGTAGCAACAATCGGAGGCCTTCTCTTCGGCTACGACACGGCTGTCATTTCCGGAACGGTAGAATCGCTCCGCACCTTTTTCATCACGCCTTACGGATTGCCTCCCGACCAGGCCAACGCCCTCGAAGGCTTCGTCGTCAGCAGCGCCCTGATCGGCTGTATCCTCGGCGCATCCTTTGCCGGCTGGATCAGCCAGCGCTACGGACGCCGCACCACACTCGTCGCCGCCGCCATCCTCTTTCTCGCCTCCGCCGTCGGCTCCGCCTGGCCGGAAGTGTTTACCGGAATGCCCGGCAGCGGCGACCACACGCTCAAAAACTTCTTCGTCCTCTACCGCATCATTGGCGGCATCGGCGTCGGACTGGCCTCGATGGTATCGCCCATGTACATTGCCGAAATAGCGCCGGCCGGCCGCCGCGGCAACTTAGTTGCCTGGAACCAGTTTGCCATTATCTTCGGCATGTTGCTCGTCTATTTCGTCAACTACTTCATCGCCCTGCAAGGCGACGCCCACTGGCTCCACACCACAGGCTGGCGCTGGATGTTCGCTTCGGAAATCCTTCCCGCCACGCTCTTCCTGATCCTCCTCTGCTTTGTCCCCGAAACGCCCCGCTTCCTGGCCATGCACGGAAGATACGAAGCCGCCGCCGCCATTCTGGAACGGCTGGTCGGGAAAAGGGAAGCCGGCCGCGAAATGGTCGAAATCAGGGAAAGCCTGAAGGAAAAGTCACCTTCCCTGCGCCCGTACTACACGTTCATGGCGACCTGGCTGGGCCTCTTCCTCCTGGGATACCTCCTGCTGCGACTGGCCGGAA
>JAITQL010000172.1 GCA_031288935.1 Tannerella sp. | reverse complement strand
CCTGTTACCGTATGGCAACCTCGCCCGGCATAGCCGCCATGAAGGGCAACGCCCTTTAAGCAATAGCACGGGGCAACGCCCTGTGTATGGTGACGCGCCGATGGCCAAGCCCTGAAAGGGCGCAAGCAGCTATGAGACCGGGCTTGCGCCCTTTCAGGGCTTCGGTGGCAATCACCGGCGGGATTCACAGGGCGTTGCCCTGTGCTACTGCTTAAAGGGCGTTGCCCTTCCGTTGATGACATTGACAACAGTCTCCTGCCAGGGAATGGCGCATTGAATCTTTGAATCTTTGAATCTTGAATCTTTGAATTTTTCTTACCTTTGTGCCGGATTTTATGAAATGATAAGGATTATGGAATACAATTTCAGGGAGATTGAAAGGAAATGGCAGCAGGAATGGCGAGACAAAGAGGTTTACCGTGTCACGGAAGACGGTTCGAAACCCGGCTGTTACGTATTGGACATGTTCCCCTATCCTTCGGGAGCGGGATTGCACGTAGGCCATCCGCTCGGATACATTGCTTCGGATATTTTTTCGCGCTACAAACGCCTGCAAGGGTTCAACGTGCTGCATCCGATGGGCTATGATGCCTACGGCCTGCCGGCCGAACAGTATGCCATCCAGACCGGTCAGCATCCCGGCATCACGACCCGAAAGAACATCGAACGCTACCGCGAACAGCTGGACAAGATCGGCTTCTCGTTCGACTGGAACCGCGAAGTGCAGACCTGCGACCCGGCGTATTACCACTGGACGCAATGGGCGTTTCTGCAAATGTTCGGGTCATACTATTGTCATGATGCACGGCAGGCGCGCCCGATTGCCGAACTGGTCGAGGTGTTTGAACGGCAAGGTACCAAAGGCCTGCACATCGCGCATACGGAAGAACTGGTTTTCACGGCCGGGGAATGGAAGGCGAAGACGGAGAAGGAAAAGCAGGAAATACTGATGAACTTCCGCCTCGCCTATCTGGGCGATACGATGGTGAACTGGTGTCCGGCGCTGGGTACCGTTCTGGCCAACGACGAGGTGGTCAACGGTATCTCCGAACGCGGCGGCTATCCGGTGGAGCAAAAGGTGATGCGTCAATGGTGCCTGCGCGTGTCGGCTTATGCGCAGCGACTGCTGGACGGACTGGAGACGGTCGACTGGACGGAGTCGCTCAAGGAAACGCAACGCAACTGGATCGGACGAAGCGAAGGAGCAGAGATCGGGTTTCACCTCCTCTCTTGCGGAGAGGGGTCGGGGGAGCGGTTTATCACCGTCTTCACTACCCGTGCCGATACGATTTTCGGCGTCACCTTTATGGTGCTTGCTCCCGAATCGGAATACGTTGAGCCGGTCGTAACGCCCGAACAGCGCGCCGAAGTCGACGCTTATCTGGCGGCGGCCAAAAAGAAAACCGAACGCGAACGCATCGCCGATCGCCGGGTGACGGGCGTATTCTCCGGCTCGTATGCCGTCAATCCGGTCACCGGCGAAGAGATACCGGTCTGGATCAGCGACTATGTCCTGGCCGGTTACGGAACGGGCGCCATCATGGCCGTGCCGGGACACGACAGCCGCGACTATGCTTTTGCCAAGCATTTCAACCTCCCGGTCATCCCCCTGATCGAAGGATGCGACGTTTCGGAAGAAAGTTTCGACGCCAAGGAAGGCATCCTGATCAATTCCGGTTTCCTGAACGGACTCACGGTCAAGGAAGCCATTCAAAAGGCAAAAGCATACATTACGGAAGAGGGACTGGGACGGGTAAAGGTAAACTACCGCCTGCGCGACGCCATCTTCAGCCGCCAGCGCTACTGGGGCGAGCCGTTTCCCGTCTACTACGACGCGGACGGACTGCCGCAGCCTCTGCCGGAGGATAAACTGCCGCTGGAACTGCCGGAGGTGGACAAGTTCCTCCCTACCGAAACGGGCGAACCGCCTCTGGGACGCGCCGACAAATGGGCGTGGGACAGCGTCAACGGGCAGGTCGTCGAAACCGCGAAAACAGACCACAGAACCGTCTTCCCGCTGGAACGGAACACCATGCCCGGATTCGCCGGATCGTCCGCCTATTACATTCGCTACATGGATCCGCATAACCCCGACGCGCTGGTCTCCGAAAAGGCAAACCGCTACTGGCGGAACGTAGACCTGTATCTGGGCGGAACGGAACATGCCACCGGACATTTGATCTATAGCCGCTTCTGGAACAAGTTTCTCCATGATACGGGGGTCGTCTGCGAAGAAGAACCCTTCCGCAAGCTCGTCAATCAGGGCATGATTCAGGGACGGAGCAACTTTGTCTATCGCATCAACGGCACGAACACGTTTGTCTCGCTCAACCTGAAGGAGGGCTACGACGTGACGCCGCTGCACGTGGACGTCAACATCGTTGCCAACGACCTGCTCGACATCGAGGCGTTCCGCCGCTGGAATCCCGAATACCGGGAGGCCGGGTTTATACTGGAAGACGGCAGGTACGTCTGCGGATGGGCGGTCGAGAAGATGTCCAAATCCATGTACAACGTGGTCAATCCCG
>JAITQL010000149.1 GCA_031288935.1 Tannerella sp. | reverse complement strand
GGCATCGTTTTCTGCTGCGCCTTCACCTGCGCCATGCTCTGAAATTCATGCCCCTTCTCTTTACTCATAAAGTAGAGATGCAGCGTTTTGTAATAGTCCGTAATGTTGGCCTGCACCAGATGGGAGAGGCCGGAGAGCGTGGCCGGCAGGAAAAACCAGGCCGTGCCGTACCGGTGGGTCAGTTGCAGGGCAAGAGCGACGTAGATCAGCAGAAACCAGATGTCGCCGGCCACCCCGTCCAGGATGCGGCCGAACTCCGATTTCTTCCCCGTCAAACGCGCCAGCTGCCCGTCTACGCAGTCCAGTATATTGGCCAGCATCAGCAACAGAATACCCGTCAGACTGTACGTCCATTGATTGAAATAGAACATGTATCCACATCCGGCGCCCACGAAAATGGACAGGACGGTCACCATGTTCGGCGTGATCCCCGTGTGCCGGAGCCGGTTTGCCCACCAGTAACCAATGGGGCGATAAAAATACAAGTCGACGATATTCTCTGTTTCTACAGACTTGAGCGACAATTCAAAATCTTTCTTCATTCTCATCTCTATTTATACGAATACCCTCCGCTGACGACGATGATTTCTCCGTCAAAATAAGGGTTTTCAATCAACATTCTATATGCTTCCGCCACTTCGCCGGGATCGCAAAACCGTGCCAGCGCCACTTTCCCTTCGATGTTCCGGCGGATTTCCTCCGGTTTGTTCCTTTGCCATTCGGTATCGACGAATCCCGGCGCCACGGCATTGACGCGAATCCGGTAGGGCGAGAGGAACTTGACCAGATTTTTTGTCAACGCATGTACGGCGGCTTTCGTCACGCCATAGGCAAGCGAGGTGGCATGCGGTTCGATTCCCATCAGCGAGCCGGTGAAGACAACGCTTCCGCCCGGACGCATGTGTCCGACGATCCGTTGCAGCAGGAAAACCGGAAAGTGGACATTGGCGAAAAACACCCGTTCCCACTCCGCCGGCGCCATCCGTTCAAACGATTCGCGGCAGGTCAGCCCGGCGTTGAATACCACCGCATCCAGCGTCAGCGCCTGTTCCGTCAGACAGCCGGCGATTTTGTCAATCGAACGCGGATCGGCTATGTCCGCCTGCCAGGCAGACACGTTTACGCCGTGCGCAGCCCGAAGCTCCTCCACGGTCTCGCCGGCCGCCGCACGGTCGGAAGCATACGTCAGCAGCAAGTCGTATCCCGCTTGTGCCAAAGTGGATGCAACCGCTTTTCCGATGCCCCTGGTGCCGCCCGTAATCAAAGCCTGTCCGGTCATGCCTGTTCTTCCTGTTCTGTTTCCTTTACGGATTCCGGTTTCGCCTTCCGTTCCTGCAACAAGTGCTTTTCGTAGGAATCGTAGATCGTCTTTTTCAGGGAAGACGACGAAACGCCCGTCCCGTAAGGGAAGTAAAACACTTGCACGCCCAGGTCTTTCAGGTAATCGTACTTGCCGTACCAGTCGTCGCCTACGACGAAGGCGTCGATGTTCAGCTTCCTGACGATCTCGGTATGATCCAGCGTATGTTGCGGAACGACGATGTCGGGCGTTTTCAGCGCTTCGATGATTTGAAGACGCTCGTTGAAAGGAATGATCGGCGGCGTCTTGTACGACGACACCAGCTCGTCCGTGCTTACGCCCACGATCAGGATGTCGGCCAGGCTGCGGGAATAGTTGATCATTCGCAGATGATTGTAATGAAACATGTCGAATGTTCCGGATGTATATACAATAGTTTTGTCCTTAAACATAATTGATTTGATTATTCGGTAGTATCTTCTTTGGTCAAGTCGAGCTTGACGTTGTCGGCTCCCCCGTCCACATATTGTTTCGGCAAGGGGTTGGCCGTGATGTCACGGTGAATTTCGCGGTTCCGGAAGATGTCCAGCGAAACGAACAGCGCCCTGCGAAACGATTCCTCGGAGGCCTTGTTCCGGCCGGCGATGTCGTAAGCCGTGCCGTGCGCCGGCGAGGTACGTACCGCCGGCAGCCCGGCCGTATAGTTGACGCCGTTTTCCATCGCCAGGATTTTAAACGGAATCAATCCCTGGTCGTGATACATGGCTAAAATCCCGTCGAAGCGGGTATAGGCCGACGATCCGAAGAATCCGTCCGACGGATAGGGGCCGAAAACCGTCGCGCCGCAGGCCTCTGCCTCCGCTATCGCCGGGCGGATCACCGCCTCTTCTTCCGAACCCAGCAACCCCTGGTCGCCGGCGTGGGGATTCAACGACAATACGGCGATACGCGGCCTGACGATCGCGAAATCCTGCTTCAGCGAAGCGTTGAATATCTTCAGCTTTTCGACAATCAACTCCTTCGTAAGTTGCGATGCGACCGTGCCCAGGGGGATGTGACCCGTAACCAGCGCCACACGCAGCTGCTCCTGCATCAGAATCATCAGCGACCGGGCCTCGGCCGGTTTCCTGCCCTTGAAATGATGCTCCAGATACTCCGTATGACCGGGGAAAGGAAAAGCGTCACTCCAGATGTTGTGCTTGTTGATCGGCGCCGTCAGCAAGGTGTCGATCGCGCCTTTCTTGAGGTCTGCCACCGCGGCTTCCAGCGACTTGCAGGCCGCTGCGCCTGCTTCGGGCGTGGCGTGCGCCAGCTCGACCTTCACATCCTTCTCCAGACAATTAATCAGGTTGACTTTTCCCTCCACGGCCTCTTCCGCCCGGCCGATTACATTGAAATTCACGGCCGGCAGGCTCATCGCCCGCTGGTGATGCAGCGCGATCTTCAGCGATCCGTAGATCACCGGCGTGCATAATTCGGCGATCCGTTCGTCGGCAAACGTTTTCAATATGACCTCGTACCCTACGCCGTTCGTATCGCCATGCGTAATGCCTGCCTTAATCAATCTTCTTCCTTTCATCTTCCGTTTCTTTATTCTTCCTGCGCTTCAGATTCTCCGGGCAGCTGCAATGTATGCAACGCCCCTTCCAGACGGCGCATGTATGCGCGCTTGTCGGTTTCCGGCGAGTAGACGAATCCCTCGGCCACGACCACGCGGCTGTTTGCCTCGTCCAGGCGGGCATAACTGACAAACGGCCCGCCCATCATGTCGCCTTCCATTTGCCACAGGCCGCGCAGCACACCGCAGTATTTGCCGTTTTGCGTGCTTGCCGCATACGTCACGTTCGCCGTATCCGTCGTCATGTATGAATCGGGAAAAGACCCCGGAATATGGGCGCCCAATACCGAGTTGCGCTTGGCGATTAAATAGTCCCTTGTAAACGTCTGCCCGTCGACATAGGGGAAGGCATAGACTACCAGATCCATTCGACCGGTGCCGGCATTGTTGGACGACCAGAAGAAGTCGGTCGTGTCCTTGAACGAATCGAAGTCTTCCGGCGCATAGAGCGTGATGCCGAACTTTTCCTTCAGTTTGTTTTCAACCCAGGTGTTGTGCGTCTTTTGCAGCACGTTCGCCATCCGTCGCATTTCTATTTTCGTGAAGTAATCCACCAGCTGTCCCGGATGCTGCTCCAGGTATTCGGCCAGCATCTCCTTGTCCGGCGCCGTTGCATGAATCACCGTCTGCCCGTTCGCCCACTTGTCCCTTTCGGTATTGAGAGACACCTTGGTGTACTGCGACGCATCTGTTTTTACAATCAGAATATTGCGGACATAGTTCATCAATCCGTTAAAGTTGGCAGGTTCCACATACGTAACCCGCATCGAAGGTTCGGACTGCGGAAGTCCCGGAACAGGCATCCGCAACTCGTCCCTGAGCCTGCTTCCAGCCACATCGTCCCATACGGCATGATCGGCCACAACCACCACCTCATAAGCGATTCCCGTGGCGCGTACACCCACGGAAGAGCCTGATGAAGATGAAAAGAAATTGCAGGATACCCATGTCATTGAACACAAGACACCCAAAGTCAGCGTTAAAATCGGCGTTTTCATTCAAAATCAGTTTTTATGTGGGCAAAATTACGATTTTATACGGAAACACGCCCTGCTTTAATTCATAATTTTTGCCTGTCGCGTTAATTCATAGCCTCAAAACTTTTCTTCCGGACGTCAAACTGTCCGGTAAACACCTCTGGATAGCCTCACTGAGTTTGCAGTGGCAGGATGATCCGAAAGACGGGCGTCTCTTTGTCGAGAGACGGGGGCTTTTGAAGAAAATTTGATTCACAAGGGCGCTGATATTTTTGAGTGGAAGTGGGTGTGCGCA
The DNA here is from genome assembly GCA_031288935.1 of Tannerella sp. Lineage (GTDB taxonomy): Bacteria > Bacteroidota > Bacteroidia > Bacteroidales > Tannerellaceae > Tannerella. The sequence continues at coordinate 5,203 of JAITQL010000149.1, read as the reverse complement.
GCGTATAAACACAGGAGGGAAGGCGCCGTATATTGCAAAAAGTCGATATATTTGCACCGTTTACAAAGTAATAATTTCAAATTCCCATTTATGAAACAGATGAAAGCAGTTGTGGCGGGAACGGACGGTTTCCCGCTGACAGGCATGGCTCCCGAAGGCGGTATCCTGCCTGTTTCCTTCATCGGTTACTGGCTGGCGGAAGTGGCGGAAATTTCTTTTAATAAATAAAATTATGAGACGGATGTATCAGTATATATTATATATCCCCTTGCTGCTGGGGACAGGTTGCGGGGGTGACAGGCAGGCAATTCCCGATAAGGAAGGAATTATCCCTCCCGCAGGGTATTCTCTCGTCTGGCACGATGAGTTTGACGCGCCGGAACGTCTGCCCGATGCTGCCGACTGGTGGTTTGAGAATGGCAACTATGGCTGGGGCAACCACGAGCTGCAAAACTACGTGCCCGGTTTCTACGAACGCGACACGACGGCGCTGGTCTGCGACGGGTCGTTGAAGATCATTGCCCGCAAACACGGGGACGAGGTGATCTCAACCCGGATGAACACGAAGGAAAGCTGGCTGTACGGTTATTTCGAAGCAAGGCTCAAACTGCCGAAAGGAAAAGGCACCTGGCCCGCGTTCTGGATGCTGTCGCAACCTTTCGAGAATTGGCCCGACGACGGGGAAATAGACATCATGGAAGAAGTGGGATACCGCCCCAACTGGGTTTCCGCTACGATTCACAGCAAGGCCTACTACCACTCCACCGGAACGCAGAAGTCGCAGGAAAAGTTCGTCGCCACGGCGCAAGACGATTTTCATACGTATGCCGTGGAATGGACGCCCGATTTGATCAGGGCATATTTGGATGGCGAAGTCTACTTCGAGTTTGCAAATGATAAAACCGGAAATAAGGATACCTGGCCTTTCAACCGTCCGTTCTACCTGAAACTGAATCTGGCCTGGGGAGGCGATTGGGGCGGCGCTCAGGGAGTGGATGAAAGCAGTTTGCCCGCTGTTTATGAAATAGATTATGTGAGAGTGTTTCAAAAAAACGATGCACGATGATGAAGATACACGGGTTGTTTCCGGTGGATTTAAGCGGTTGACGCAAGGCAGGGTGCGAGGCTGCTTTTGATGCTTTAAAAAAGAATAAAAAGTATTGGATCGCGATGGTTTCTCCGCACGGCTGCTTGCGGCAGACGGAGATGCGAAAATCGCATGCCGTCTGTCGATTGAACACCTTTCGGCTGTTGCCCGAAGCGGATGAGCGCATGAAAGGGTTTGTACAAGCTATCCCTGCTTTTGATAAAAAAGAAACACTGTCCGGCATGGAATGTCAGGAAGTTATTATTTTTGCGCCAACAAAACAGAAATATAATGAATCTATCAGGCACAGACGGTGCGGACGAGGGATCGGTTCTCTTTGATGAATGGGAGGCTCGGAAATGCAGATGTCTACGGAGGTAAAAGAATATACGCTGGATAACGGATTGACCGTTTGGCTCAATGAAGACCATCATCAGCCGAAAGTCTTTGGCGCCGTAGTGGTAAAGGCCGGTTCGAAGGACAGTCCCAATACGGGAATAGCCCATTATTTTGAGCACATCATGTTCAAGGGTACGGACAAGATCGGGACGGTGGATTACGCAGCCGAAAAAGTATGGCTGGATGCCATTGCCGCAAAGTATGACGACCTGGCGCAGACGAAAGACTCCCTGGTGCGCAAGACGATTCAACAGGAGATTAACGAGCTGAGCGTCCGCGCAGCCCGGTACGTGATTCCAAACGAGTTCGACAAACTGATTTCCAAATACGGCGGGACGAAACTGAATGCCGGCACGTCGTATGACTACACCGTTTACCACAATGTGTTTTCTCCCCAATACCTGGCTCACTGGGCGGAAATCAACAGCGAACGGCTGTTGAATCCCGTATTCCGCATGTTCCAGAGCGAACTCGAAACCGTGTATGAAGAAAAAAACAGGCGCAACGACATGATGCTCAACCAGGCCATCGAGAAGTTGATGGAGGTTTATTTTCAACCGCATCCCTATGCCTATCCCGTCATTGGAAGTACGGAAAACCTGAAGAATCCGCGCTTGTCGGAGATGCGGAAATTCTTCAGGGAATATTATGTGGCGTCCAACATGGGGCTGATTCTGAGCGGAGATTTTGAAACGGAAACGATCCTGCCGCTGCTGGAACGTACCTTTTCACGTATTCCCAGGGGAACGCTCAGGGGGCGCAGCGCCGTGAAGATTCCGCCTTTTCGCGGACGGGAAAAAACATCCATCAAGGTGCCGATGCCGCTGATGAAAGCGGTGGCGATCGGCTTTCGGGGCGTGCCCGCCAATCATCCCGACCAGGCGGCGCTGGACATTGCCTCGGGGATTCTGAACAATACCAACGGCACCGGCTATTTGGACAAGCTGATGGTCAACCGGAAAGTGATGGGCGCCATGGTAGGCGGGGAAACGTTCAATGAAGCCGGGTTTGTAGGCATTGTTGTCGTGCCGAAACTGGTTTCGCAGACTTGCCGGAAGGCCGAGAAAATGATCTGGCGCGAAGTGGAACGCCTGAAGAAAGGCGATTTCACGGACGAACTGTTCAACAGCCTGAAGCAGGAACGTCTGCGCCATCACTTCACGGAACTGGAAGACATTGATTCGCGCAGTCAGGTGCTGGTACGTCTGTTTTCGCAGGGAAAGACGTGGGCGGACTACAGGAGCGAACTGGAGCGCACCGGCGCCCTGAGCAAGGAAGATGTGGTGAAGGTTGCAAATAAATATTTCGGCGACAATTATCTGTTTGTAAGGAAAAAGACAGGGCGTTATCACAAGGACAACCTTTCCAAGCCCGATTTTGCTCCGATCCTGCCCGCTCATGCGGATGCAACGTCGGACTATGCCCGGCAGCTGGAGGACATTCCGGTGCAGGAGGTCAAGCCCCGCTTTCTGGATTTCGGGGAAGACGTGCAGACCGTGACGCTGACGCCCAAAGTGACGCTGTACGTCACGCCGAACCGGATCAATCACATCTTTACGTTCAAGTTTGTCTATGGCGTCGGACTGCTGGAGGAACCCAGGCTGAAATACCTGACGACGTACATCCCCATGCTGGGAACGGAATCGTGCACGTTCGAGGCGTTCCGGATGCGGTTGCAGACGCTGGGCAGCACGCTCGACATGGACGTGGACAAGGATTATTTCACGCTGAAGATAAGCGGCTTCGACAAGGCCTTTGACGAGACGCTGACGCTGGTCAACGATTTTCTGACGCAGGTGAAGGCGGATGATAAAAAGCTGAAAACGCTGGTTGACGACGCCAAGGTGACCGAAAAGGCCTTCTTCAAGTCGAACAGCGAAGTGGCGGAAGCGCTGTTCGAATACGTCCAGTACGGGCGGCAGTCGCAATACATGAGCAAACTCTCGCTCAGCGAGGTGAAGGAGATCAAAGGCCGGGAACTGGTCGATATTTTCCACCGGATGCAGCAGGTGGAATGCAGTTTGCACTACTGCGGTGCGCTGGATGCAGGAGAAGTGGCCGAGCAGGTGAAAAAGACGTTTGACCTGGACAAGGTCACGCAAACCGCCCGTTCGCCCGTCTACCGCGAGTTCGTTTCCTACGACCGCTCGCTGGTGTTTTTCTACGACATGCCGGACGTGTTCCAGAACATCATCTATGCCTACATGTCCTGCAGCCCTCTGGAGACCCTCGAAAAGCGTCACGAGGCGAATCTGTTTTCCCGATACTTCGGCGAAGGCATGTCGTCGCTGATGTTTCAGGAGATTCGCGAATTTCGTTCACTGGCCTATTACACTTCCGGCGCCTACCGTCTGCCCCCGTTCTGCCAGTCGGACAAGCCCACCCGTTTTGTCACCTATCTCTCCACGCAAAGCGACAAGACGATAGATGCCCTGAAAGTGCTCAACTCGCTGATACGGGACATGCCGGAACATCCCGAAAAGATTGCGGACGTGATCCAGACCCTGCTCAATCAGATCAACAACGAATACCCGTCCTTCCGAGAGCTTTCCACGAAGATCGCGCTTTACCGGCAAAGCGGTTATGCGGACGACCCGAACCGCTTCCTGCTGCACGACATCCGGCAGATGAACATGGACGACGTGGTTCGCTTCTACCGCGCCAACGTGCAGGGGCGCACACTGGCCTACGTCGTGGTCGGCAATTCGCGGAAGATGGACATGCGTCAGCTGGCTACCTTCGGCGATGTGGTGCGAATGGGGAAAAGAGACTTCTATCAGTGAGACGCTGTTCACAAATGGCAGGAAGCAGCCCGGCCACCTCTCCCCGCAAGGAAGAGAACCGGACTGCTTCAGCACACCTGCAAAGACGGCGGAGGTACAGACTCCTTGCTTTTTACATCAGAAGGTGATGTTTCCGTACGATATGGAAATATCGACCGATGCGGACGGCTGGCTGTCCTGACCGAAGCGCCCGATATACGAAACTTGGTTGTTTTTCGCTTCGGAGGAGCCGCTGAACACTAACGGCGCCAGTTTATCGACGCGAATCTTCCCGTAGCGCGTAAACAGGACGGCGTTGAAACTGTGCCTGTCGTTGAAGGCGATCTGTACGTTCGTATACGCCGCATCTATTTTTATCCGCGAAAAGTCGACTGCCACTTCCGATACGGTCAGCGAACAGTATTTGAAATCGCCGGCCACAAAACTCTTCAGGAGCCTGTCTGCCTTCACGTCGGTATAGGCCGTGTTCAGTCTGACGTCCACAACCGACTCGATCCGGAATTTGTCATACTTGGAATCGGCCTTGAGCGTCCCTACCGTACCAAGCGTAATCCCGGAATACTTGCTGTCGAGTTCCAGGCTTTCACACGACTGGACGGTGACATTGCCGTATTTGATGTCGATTGTCGCCCCGCCCAGCGAACCGGCCTGGAGGTTGCCGTATTTCAGGTCGACCTTCAACGGCTGCAGGAGACGGTCCAGCTGAATGTTCCCGTATTTGTTTTCGAGATCGGCCGCAACGTTTTTGGGGGCGACCACCACGTAGTGGGTAGTTCGTCCGCAGTCCCCGCTGCACCGGATGTTCGGCAATACGGTTTCGGCCGACACCCGGTCGCCGCTCTGCGAAAAGTCGATGGATACGCTTTCGGCATATTCCCTGGCAAGCGCTTCGGTTTTTCCCTCGCCGGTGATTTCGATTCTGAACAGGATTTTG
>JAITQL010000264.1 GCA_031288935.1 Tannerella sp. | reverse complement strand
CCAGTCAGCAACGGCGACAAAGACGGCGACAAAAACACCGCCGGCCAAAGCGACGCCGGCAAAGAAACCGGCAACGACAAAAAAATAAGCTGTTTTATGAACAATCAACGCTATCGGTTGCGCGGCGTCAGCGCCACCAAGGAGGATGTACACGATGCGATCCGAAACATCGACAGGGGGCTTTACCCGAAAGCCTTCTGCAAAATCATTCCCGACATGCTGGGCGGCGACCCGGATTACTGCAATGTCATGCACGCCGACGGCGCCGGCACGAAATCGTCGCTGGCCTACCTCTACTGGCGTGAAACGGGCGACCTGAGCGTCTGGAAAGGCATTGCCCAGGACGCGCTGATCATGAATATCGACGATTTGCTGTGCGTGGGCGCGACCGACCATATCCTGGTGTCGAGCACCATTGGGCGCAACAAGCGGCTGATCCCCGCCGAAGTGATTGCCGCCCTGATCGGCGGAACGGAGGAACTGCTGGAAGAACTGCGCGGCATGGGAATCGGCGTACATGCCACGGGTGGCGAAACGGCGGACGTGGGCGATCTGGTGCGCACACTCATTGTGGACAGTACCGTCACCTGCCGCATGAGGCGCGACGAGGTGATCGACAACGCCCGCATCCGTCCGGGCGACGTGATCGTGGGATGGGCTTCGTTCGGCCAGGCCACGTACGAAAACGCATACAACGGCGGCATGGGCAGCAACGGACTGACCTCCGCCCGTCACGATGTATTTGCCCGCTACCTGGCCGGGAACTATCCGGAGAGTTTCGACCCGGCCTTGCCTGCCGAACTGGTCTATTCGGGTGCGTTCCGCCTGACGGACGCCGTGGAGGGCGTGCCGGTGGACGCCGGCAAGCTCGTGCTGTCGCCTACCCGCACCTATGCGCCGGTGGCGAAAAAGCTGTTCGACATGTTGCCGCGGACGCGGATTCACGGCATGGTGCACTGCTCCGGCGGCGCGCAGACCAAGGTGCTTCATTTCGTCGACCGGGTGCGTATCGTGAAGGATCATCTCTTCCCCCTGCCCCCGCTGTTCCGCATCATACAGGAGCAGAGCGGCGCCGGATGGGAAGAAATGTATCAGGTCTTCAACATGGGGCATCGCATGGAGATATACCTCGATCCGGCTCATGTGGCCGAGGCCGTCGGCGCGGCGCAGGCCTTCGGCATCGACGCGCAGGTCGTGGGACGGGTAGAAGAGAGCAGTCGAAAAGAGTTGATCATCCGCTCCGAAGCCGGAGAATTCAGATACTAACCCCCGCACATGTCAGCATATCCCGAAATCATATCCAGACTGGACGGCCTGACCGGCCGTTTTGAAGAAATAGCGACCTTGATTACCGATCCGGCCGTCATTGCCGACCGGAAGCGTTATGTCCGCCTCACCAGGGAATACAGGGAACTGGAAGAGTTGATGAACGCCCGGACAACCTGTCTGCAACTCCTCGACGGCATGGAAGAGGCGCGCGCCATCCTGTCCGCCGAAACGGATGCGGAGCTGAAGGAGCTTGCCCGCGAAGAACTGGAAACCTGCCAGTCGCGGTTGCCCGGACTGGAGGAGCACATCAAGCTGCTGCTCGTGCCGGCAGACCCGCAGGACGCGAAGAATGCCATCGTCGAGATACGGGGCGGCACGGGAGGCGACGAAGCGGCCATCTTCGCCGGCGACCTGTTCAAGATGTATGCCCGGTACTGCGAGGCGAAAGGCTGGCAGGTGCAGATCACGCACCTCAACGAAGGCACGGCCGGAGGATACAAGGAGATTGTCTTCACCGTAACGGGCGACGGCGTGTACGGCATCCTGAAATACGAATCGGGCGTGCACCGCGTACAGCGCGTGCCGCAGACCGAAACGCAGGGGCGCGTGCACACCTCGGCGGCGACGGTCGCCGTGCTGCCCGAAGCCGACGAACTGGACGTCGAAATCAACGAAGGCGAAATCAAGTGGGACACCTTCCGCTCCGGCGGCGCCGGCGGACAGAACGTCAACAAGGTGGAATCCGGCGTGCGCCTGCGATACATGTGGAAAAATCCCGCGACCGGCACGGCCGAGGAAATCCTCATCGAGTGCACCGAAACACGCGACCAGCCCAAGAACAAGGAACGCGCCCTCTCTCGCCTCCGTACGCACATCTACGACCGCGAACACCAGAAATACATGGACGAAATCGCCTCGAAACGCAAGACGATGGTTTCCACCGGCGACCGGTCGGCCAAAATCCGTACCTACAACTATCCCCAGGGACGCATCACCGACCACCGCATCAATTATACCGTCTACAACCTCCAGTCCTTCATGGACGGCAACATCCAGGACTGCATCGACCGCCTGATCGTGGCCGAAAACACCGAACGGCTGAAGGAAAGCGAACTCTGACATATACGAAACTGACTTATGACCAAACAGACACTCTTTGAACACATCCTCCGCAAACAGTCCTTCCTGTGCACGGGACTGGATACGGACATCCGCCGGATTCCCGCGCACCTGCTCGACGACGAAGACCCGGTATTCGCCTTCAACAGGGCCATCATCGACGCCACGGCCGATTACTGCGTAGCCTACAAGCCGAACCTCGCCTTCTACGAAAGCCTGGGCGCCGCCGGCATCCTGGCCTTCGAGAAAACCGTCGCCTACCTGCGGACGCACTGCCCCGACCAGTTTATCATCGCCGACGCCAAGCGGGGCGACATCGGCAACACGGCCGAAATGTATGCCCGCAGCTTTTTTGAACATTCGGACGTCGACGCCGTGACGGTCGCCCCCTACATGGGCGAAGACAGCGTGCGCCCCTTCCTGACCGACGGGCGCTGGGTGATACTGCTGGCCTTGACCTCGAACAGGGGGGCGCAGGACTTTCAACTCACCGAAGACGCCCGCGGCGAACGCCTGTTCGAGAAAGTGCTGAAGAAATCGCAGGAATGGGCAAACGAAGAACAGATGATGTACGTCGTCGGCGCCACGCAGGGACGCATGTTCCTGGAGATACGCAAACATGCGCCGCATCACTTTCTGCTTGTTCCGGGCGTCGGCGCCCAGGGCGGTTCCCTGGCCGAAGTATGCCGGTACGGCATGAACCGGCAGTGCGGACTGCTGGTCAACTCTTCGCGCGCCATCATCTACGCCGACTCCACCGCCGCCTTCGCCACCGCCGCCCGCCGCGAAGCGCACGCCATACAGCAGGAGATGGCAAAGGAATTAAGCCGTCTGCGCCAGACATGACGCAAGGCGGCGCGGCCTCAACCGGTATTTTAAGTTTCGCGGCGGAAATCCTGTCATATCGGAGAAGGCTTCGGATAAATATTTCGCTCCTTTGCCCTTTCATGCCGGCTTTTCACCTTCAGGAAAAAGGAGAATCGCAACGCTCGCATGGGATATTCAGCTTTTTATGCATCAACATATCCTGATATAACTCCAATCCTGTAGCCTTGGGGCTAAAATAAAATTTTTCAATGTGACGAGGCAACATCTTCAAATAGTCAATATATATTCTAAGCGTCGTTGACATGGTAAACGACGTTCCCCGGACTGTTTTTGGCATCGTTGACGTTGTAAATGATACTCCCCAGACCGTTTTGAGCATCGTTGACGTTGTAAATGATACTCCCCAGATCGTTTTGAGCATCGCTGACATGGTAAACGGCGCTCCCCGGACCGTTTTGAGCATCGTTGACATGGTAAACGACGCTCTCCGGACCGTTTTTGACATCGTTGACACAGTAAATGACGCTCCTATATATATTTATTTGCCTGCAAAAGTAACATATTTATATCGTATAAAAAAATATTTTCCGAAAAATATGATTTTTTTGTCATTTTGTAGCCCCATTAACAATATTTAGCCGAACTCATCGCACTAACGACAGCACAACTTCCCGCTCATACACTTGCGGATATACGCGGTATGCGTCGAAGATGGAACGCGCCGTGCAACCGACGCCCGAAGTGGCATAGTCGAGGTTGAACGTAACGCCGTCCTGTTCCTGTAATTGATAGGTATAGACGGCCTTTGTCAGGTTTTCCGTAGAAAAAGGATAGACGTTGAAATTAAACCGCTCATTTACCTTAAACTGCAAACCGTCGCCTTCCGCATCGGTCAGCCGTACCCACCGGTTGTCTGTGCGCAAACCGTAGTCTTGCGGGATCAGGTAAGGCTCGTACATGTCCTGCACGGTAGCGGTGTAGATGCCTGTTTTATACCCTGTTTTGCGGTCGGGATAATTCTCCTGCGGGCCGCGTCCATACCATTCGACACGGTTCAGGCTCTTATCCAGGGTCAATGTGATACCTATGCGAGGCAACCAAAGCGGCATCCGACCTTGCGGAAGAATGGTGTGACGGAGCTTGATTTCGCCATCGCCCGCGATTGTGTAGGCATACAGATTTTCAAAACCGTTACTGCCATCCATAAGACAGAGTTCCCGAACGTTAACATATACCTTTCCTTCAAGCGCAAAGGCTTCAATGGACATTGGATAATGCGTCAGGCGGTCGATACCGGCGG
>JAITQL010000200.1 GCA_031288935.1 Tannerella sp. | reverse complement strand
CCCGTCCGCCGGCGGGCGTGCACTACGTCTCCAGCGGTTCGGACTTCACGTTCACGCTGCTGCCCGACGCGCCACTGGCCGCCTACCTGCTCCCGTCCGTCAGAACGGGACGGACAGCGTCCGCAGACGACGTGACGGTGACGCCGAACGCCGACGGCACATACACGGTTATCATCCACGCCGTGCGCAGCGACATCCGGCTCGACATCGACCTTGCGACTGCCAACGCAAACGTCGCCGCCGCAAAGGTCTGGAGCTACGCCCATACATTATATATAACTGCTACGCACGACGGCGAAGCGCGTATTTACAGCACCGCCGGCCAGCTGGTAAAAGCCCTCCCGTACACGGCGGGTGCGACGGCGGAGAGCGTGCTGCCGCAGGGGATATATATTGTTGTGGCGAACGGAAAGACGTACAAAATAGTGATCAGTGAATAGTGTCTGAACCTTGATTTGCCTGATGAAAGGATTTGCTTGATGAAAACAATCCTGACAATCCTTTCATCCGGCAAATCAAGGTTCGGACAAATACAATCCCGACAATCCTTTCATCCGGCAAATCAAGGTTCGGACAAATACAATCCCGACAATCCTTTCATCCTGTAAATCACGGTTCAGACGAATGATTGAACGGACGGGCGTCCGTATGGATATTCTCCGACAATTCCCGGTAAATCCGGACCAATTCCGTTGCCAGCGTGCTGCCGGCGTAGCGCGTACGCGAAAGGTGCAAGGCGTTCTCCCTGCATTGCTCCCACAAGCCGTCGGTTGTCAACAGTTTTTCGATGGCTCCGGCCAGCGCACCGGCCTCGTTGGGCGTATACAGCACGCCGGCGTTGCCGGTGATCTCGCCAAACGAACCCGTGTCCGGTTCAACGGCCGGACGTCCGGCCGCAAACGCTTCGCAAAGATACAGACCGACGCCTTCGTCAAAGGTGACCGGTACGCAAAGAACGGTGATCGCCTTGTAAAAGGCGGCGTGTGCGCTCAAACTGTAAGACTCGCACCAGTCCACCGCCTCGCGACAGGGTGCGAGCGTGCGGCGGATTTTCTTCAGAAAAGGCTTGTCCCCGGCCGTGTATCCGCCGCCAATACGCAGACGGAGACGGTCGAATCCGGGTTTTCTCTTCAGCTTTGCAAAGGCTTCGGCCAGGATGTGCAGTCCGTTGGCTTCGTTCATGCGATAAAAAAAGCCGATGACCGGATCCGGCGGATAGTCGTCCGAAGCATATCTGGCCGTGTCGATGCCGGGATACACGACGTCCACTTCTCCGATCTGCGGGAAACGCCGCAGGATCGTTGTCCTGTAAAATTCGCTGGACGCGATGAACCGGTCTACGTATTTTATATTTTCCAGAATCCCGTTCCAGGCCGTTCGGGCATACTGTTCCGCCAGCGTGTCGATCCATACCTCCTCGTCCTGCAACGAGCAGACCAGCGGCACGGCGATCGCCTCCTTGACAGCCCTGGCAATGCCGGTGAGCAGGCTGCTCGACAAATGCACCGCATCGGGTTTTTCATGATGTTGAATCCAGTCGACCAGCGTGTGCACCTGTTGCCGGAAGGCCGGGTCGTCGCCGTTGATCATGGAAAGAGTCATCCCTTCCGTACCTTCGGAAGAGGTTGTCCCGGAAAACGAAGCCGCCATCTTCAGGAAAAAGTCCGAAGCAACCCGCTTCTCCAGCCACGACGGCATCCTGCGTTTCTTGAAATACTTCTGCGAGACGTAATACGAAGTGGCCGGAAAGAACAACGGCGTATCGGCCTGAAAAGACCGGTCGCGGAGCGGCAGATACAGGGGCATGACGACGACGTCATGTCCCGCACGACGCAGAGCGCCGGCCTGAAGATGGTCTCTGAAACAGTTCCCGCAATAAAACCGGTCGCCGGAACCCGGAATAATAAAGATTATTTTCATTTCCTGTATCTTATTTCTTACAAATTACTTTTTGTCCTTTCCATCACCCTAAAGAAAGGTATCCAAATCCTTAACCGGAGATATCCCCCGGCTTCCCGTGACTCCGCAAAGGTAAGCATTCTCCGCCTTACCTGCTCAAAATATGACAGAGTCTGTATTTAATCGGGCCGCTTCACTCTTTAGGGGAAAAAGCGAATGTATCGTTATTTGTCAAACAGAAACGAATCAAATAGAAGACAAGATGAAAAAATGGATGAATAATCTTTGGAAGATGGCCGCATTGACGGCTGTCATTGCAGGAAGTTTTCAGTGTACAACGAAGACTTCCGACAGTGTGTATGAAATCGACGGCGTACAGGCGGAGCGGCTCAACCGCGGTCTGGTAGCGTTTTCGAGAGTGGATACGTCGGTTTACCTCGGCTGGCGGTTGCTGGCCGAAGACCCGGACGACATCGCCTTCAATCTCTATCGCAAGATCATCGGCGCCGTGCCCGACAACGACTGGGTGAAAGTCAACAGGGAACCGATCACCGGCAGTACCAACTATGTGGACAAGGGGTCGGATTATCACTGGCTGGAAGGGACTACTCCGAAAATCCACGAAGCGCACCGTTACAAGGTCACCAAAATAGTCAACGGCAGGGAAGTGGAAGAACCCGGGGGTGAGACGTTCGTGTTCTTCCGCCTGGGCGACCACAACTATCACTCCATTTTGCTGAACGATCCCCGTAGCGGCGTGGAGAAGATGGGTATCGGCGATCTGGACGGCGACGGAGCATACGATTTCGTCGTGCTGCTGAATCCCATTCAGTACGTCGATCCCGGCACGTGCGAAGATTGCTGGTACCGCAGCCGCGATACGTACAAACTCGAAGCCTACAGTTACACCGGCAAGTTCCTCTGGCGCTACGACATGGGCTGGTCGATCGAGACGGGGCTGTGGCTGGCGCCGTTCATGGTCTACGACCTCGACGGCGACGGCAAGGCGGAAGTCTATGTCAAAGGCGGCGAGGGCGACCCCCGCGAGCTGGACGGGCACGTGGTCAGCGGCCCCGAATACCTGATTAAATTGGACGGCGA
>JAITQL010000086.1 GCA_031288935.1 Tannerella sp. | reverse complement strand
GCCGCCATTCCGTGAGGAATGGGAGTTCGGTAGAAGAAAGCCGACGCCCGTTGATGTTGCATCCCGTACGGGATGCGAGAGGGTCGGCAGACCGGTTTTCTACCGGACTGCCATCCCCGACGGGATGTGTAGCCTCTCCACGTTCGGCAAGGGGGCAAGCCCCCTTGTTGGCGCTGGTGCAGTCACCGGGGCGGCACGCCGTAGAGACGCGGTATGCCGTGCCCCGTCATTCTCCATTCTCCATTCCCCGGATTGCTTCACTGCGTTCGCAAGGACGGGGTGCGGCGTTTCTTTCGGGATAGCTGTTACCGGATAGCAAACCGCGGCCGGAACCCCCCGCTCCCCTCTCTTGTGGAGAGGGGCCGGGGGAGAGGTGAATGGAGGTTATGCGGGCGATCGCCGTGTCGCCATTCCGTGAGGAATGGGAGTTCGGTAGAAAAAAAGCCGGCGCCCGTTGATGTTGCATCCCGTACGGGATGCGAGAGGGTTGGCAGACCGGGTTTCTACCGGACTGCCATCCCCGACGGGATGTGTAGCCTCTCCACGTTCGGCAAGGGGGCAAGCCCCCTTGCCGGTGTTGGTGCGGTCACCGGGGCGGCGCGCCGTAGAGACGCGGTATGCCGTGCCCCGTCATTCTCCATCCTTTTTCGTCAGTTTGCAGGCGAATCCGCCGCCCGGTTTCATGGTAACGGTCAGTTTTTTGCTTGCCGGCAAGTCGAACGTTTCCCGCTTGTAATCGCGGGCGGAGCGGTCGGCGTTGACGCCGTCGCGAAACAGTTCGGCCTCGTAGAGTCCGTCGTCGAGGAATGAAAGATCGAGCGTCACGGTACGTTCCGTCCAGTCCGTCAGTCCGCCGACGTACCAGACGGTATCTTTGCGGCGGGCGACGGTGATGTATTCGCCGATCCGGCTGTCGAGCGCTACGGTTTGATCCCATACCGAAGGCACGGCGGCTATGAAACGGGTACATTCCTGTTCGCGCCGGTAGTTCGACGGATGGTCGCAAAGCATGTTCAGCGGCGACTGGAATACGACGTACTCGGCCAGCTGGCGGCAGCGGGTGCCCTGGCTCATGGCTTCGGTGTAGACCGGACGGTAGTTTTCACGGACGGCGTTGCGCATGGCGCCCTGCGTATAGTCGACCGGGCCGGCCAACATGCGGATAAACGGCATGGTGACGTCGTAGACCACCATGTCCACCGTCTCCGGCGACCATTTGAGCTGCTCCAGTCCGAAGACGCCTTCGTAATTGATCAGGTTCGGATACGTGCGGTTCAACCCCGTCGGCTGACAGGTTCCGTGAAAGTCAATCAGCAGTTTGTATTTGGCAGCCCCGGCGACGCAACGGGTGTAGAAATTGACCATCGTCTGGTCGTCCCTGTCCATAAAGTCTACCTTGAATCCCTTCACGCCCATTTCGGAATAATGCCTGAACACGTTCTCCATGTCGCGGTCGATCGCCCAGTAACCGCCCCAGAGAATGATGTCGACGTTCCGGCTTCGGCCATAGTCGACCAGTTCCCCGACGTTGATTTCCGGAACGACCTGCATGAGGTCGTACTTCAGGTTCACCGACCACCCCTCGTCGAGGATGACGTATCCGATGCCGTTTTGGGCGGCAAAGTCGATGTAATACTTGTAAGTTTCGTCGTTGATGCCTGCGCGAAAATCCACGCCGTCGAGGTTCCAGCCGTTCCACCAGTCCCAGGCCACTTTGCCGGGCTTGATCCACGACACGTCGGTCAGGCGCGAAGGCTCGGCCAGGGAATAGACCAGGTCATTGTCCAGCAATTCCCTGTCTTCGGACGAGATGGCCAGCACGCGCCACGGAAAACTCCGCGGGCCGGCGGTCTTTGCGATGTAGTTTTCGCGTTCGGTCACCAGCTGCTGCAACATGTTGTGTCCGCCCAGCTTCGTAGCTTTGGGCACCGGCGCAAAAACGCCTTTGACCGCTTGTCCGCCGTCGGGGTTCAGCAGGTACATTCCCGGATAATCGTCCAGACCGGCTTCGGTGAAACATACTTTTTTACCGTCGTTCAGCGCAACGGCGAAAGGCAGCAGCAGCAGGCGGCTTGCGTCCAGCCGGCTGAGAGGGGTGACGGCGTAGACGTTTTCGTGCGAGTTGAAAAACTGCGTCTCGATACTGCGCGCGTCGCCGTTGGAATACGCGCCGTAAACCGTATGATCGGCGCTGAAATTCAGATTTACCTCTTCGTTTTCAATGATCAGTTCCTGCTTTTCCGTCGTGGTGAAGCGATAGGCCACGCCCTGATTGTATGCGCGGAAAACAAGTCCGTAATTACCGGCAAAACCGAGCGTCAGTTCGTTATAAGCTTCGTCGACGGTTGCTTTTTGATAAAACGGAGCGTCGATTTGCCGGGCGATGCTTCGCCTCTGTTTCCTTTTGAGTTTCGGACGGTCGCCCCACGTCTTTCCCTGCTGCAACCGGATGGAAACGGGCGAAGCCGCTACCACTTCGGTTTGTTCATGACTCACGGAATAGGAAATGTGTTCGCCGATCTGCACGGTCAGCGTAATTTTGCCGTCAGGCGACTGAAGCGTTTGTTTTTGAGCAAAAACGGCAGCGGAAAACAAACAGATACATGTCAGTAGAATTGATTTTCGTCTCATATTAATCGTTTTTTAGATGAAATTCGGACTGCAAAGCTAACAAAATTCAAAATGATATTCACACATTCGGAATAAAAGGGGTGTATTTCAAAGGGTCGTTTTCCCTGTTCATTTCCTGCGGGAAAGGGTTCGAGTCTATACTTCCTTCCTTTGACGGACAATTATTTCCCGCAGATACGAAGGAATGCCCGTCAACGGAAAACGGACATGAAAAAAAGTAGAACTGCTTTTGGTAAATGTAGAACTACATTCGGGGAAAGAAGAACTGCTTTTGGTATATGTAGAACCACATTCGGGGAAAGTAGAACTCCTTTTGGCAAATGTAGAACTGCATTCGGAGAAAGAAGAACTGCTTTTGGTAAATGTAGAACCACATTCGGGGAAAGCAGAACTGCTTTTGGTAAATGTAGAACTACATTCGGAGAAAGTAGAACTGCTTTTTGTCCATTTCATCAAGATATGACCCTGCGACAATTTAAAATGCACCCAACAAAAGCAGATTGAAAATCTCCCTGATTCCCGGATTGAACTTTTTCACAACAGTTTTCCACCCAGAAACAGGGCGGCGATCGTAAAGTAAATAATCAGTCCCGTCACGTCGACCAGCGTGGCAACGAAAGGCGCGGAAGCTGTAGCCGGGTCTAATCCGGCGCGTTTCAGGATAAAGGGAATCATCGAGCCGGACAGCGTCCCCCACAGCACGATAAAAAGCAGTGAAAGAGAAACGCTGACGCCAATCCACGCCCAGTATTCGCCGTAATCGTAAATCCCGGTCTGCTGCCAGATCAAAATGCGGAAAAAGCCGGTGATTCCCAGGATTGAACCCAGCATCAAGCCGGAAAAGATTTCCTTTTTCATGACATACCACCAGTTTCGCAACTTCAGTTCGTCCAGCGCCAGCGAGCGGATGATCAAACTCGCCGCCTGCGACCCCGAGTTTCCGCCGCTCGAAATAATCAGGGGCACAAACAAGGCCAGCACAACCGCCTTGGATATTTCCTGCTCGAAAAAGCCCATCGCCGAAGCCGTCAGCATTTCGCCAAAAAAGAGAACAGTCAGCCAGCCGGCGCGTTTCTTCACCAGTTCCAGCAGCGAAATCCGGGTGTACGACAAATCCAGTCCTTCCGTACCGCCGAATTTCTGGAAGTCCTCGGTACTTTCTTCTTCAGCCACATCCATCACGTCGTCGATCGTGACGATCCCCATCAGCGTTCCGTCCGTATCGAGCACCGGCAAGGCTACGCGGTCCTGATCCTGAAACACCTTGACGGCGATTTCCTGGTCGTCATACGCATTCAGCGCCACAAAACGGTTATCGGTCATTCCCGAAATCACCTGTTCCGGCGAAGCCAGAATCAGCTCCTTGATACGGATGTCGTCAATCAGCTTCCATTGATCGTTGACGACATAAATCACATTCAGCGTTTCGGAGTCGTGTCCGAATTTACGGATATGCCTCAACGCCTGTTCGACGGTAAAATAGGGTTTGATCGCAACGTACTCCGGCGTCATCAAACGCCCGATACTGTCTTCCGGATAGCCCAGCAGGCGCGTGGCAATCTCGCGTTCTTCCTTCGACAGCATCTGCACCAGTCGCTGGCTGACTTTGCCGGGCAATTCTTCAAAAAACGCGGTGCGGTCGTCAGGATCCAGATCATTCAGTAAACTGGCTATCTGGTTGCTGTTGGTTGCGAGACCTTCGATAATATCTTCCTGCTCTTCGTGTGAAAGATATTGAAACGTTTCCTTCGCCAGCACCCTGGGTAAAAGGCGGAACAGTACGACTGCGTCGGCCTCGTCCAAAATCTCGATGATTTCGGCTATATGAAGGGGTTCAAGTATATTCAGCTGTAGCTTTATGATTTTCCAGTCCTTGTTTTCTATAAGCACATGGAAACGGTTTTTGATTTCATCCATTTTTTTATCTCCTTACAAATTTAACTCCGTAAAGAGACACAGTCATCTTTACAGAAGCGGTTAATACTGCTGTTTCCTATAACTGTATATCGGGATGTCGTCCATAACACATTTAATTCTTAATAATTATTCGTTACTGTTTCGGAATGATTTGAAAAATCCGGCGTAAAGATAGAGGTTTTCTCCGAAAGAAAAAGTCCTTTTCGTTTTTTTAAGGACAATCGGGTGTGTACGGACGCCGTTTTCCAGCGCAGTGCATGTATCGGGCGGGATGCACCCGTCATGAATGTTCCTCAACGCATGACTTGTATACGACGGTAAGTCCGTCGCGCAGCGGAACAATCACCTTTTCCACCCGCGCATCATTCAGGATCATTTCATTGAAAGCCAGAATCCCTTTTGTCTGCAAATCGGAGGGAAGCGCCTGTTTTTCGGTCACTTTTCCCGACCAAAGCGTATTGTCCGCCAAAATAAACCCTCCCGGCCGGACGTGCGGAAACACCAGTTCATAATAGGCGCAATAATTCCGTTTGTCCGCGTCGATATAGACCAAGTCGAACGTTTCGCCCAGCGTGGGCAGGACGTCCGCCACATCCCCCCAGTGCACCCGGATTTTCGCTCTGTCCGGCGACTGTTCCAGGTACGGACGGACAAACGGCTCCATTTCGTCATTGACTTCGACCGTATGAATCAGCGCGTCGTCCGCCAGTCCCTCGGCCATGCAAAGGGTGGCATATGCCGTATACATGCCGATTTCCAGTACCCGCCGCGGACGGATCATCCGGCAACACATTTTCAGCAAACGCCCCTGCAAATGACCGGCTATCATGCGCGGACGCAGCAGTTTCACGTGCGCATCGCGGTTCAGCGCTTCCAGCAATGCCCCTTCCGGGTCGATATGGTTCAGGATGTACGCCTCGATGGCGTCTGCTCTCGCACCGTGCGTCATCTTACCGGTTGAAAATCGGCAGTTGATATTCTTTTCCCGCATTAAACACGTTGCCGACTTCGTTGATTTCGAGAAACGAAGTGCCGCCGCCAACGCCCAGGCTGCCGCTCAGATGAGCCACCTTGTCCTGCATGGTAAGCCGGCCGCTGTCGATCAGCCGCCGGAGTGCATCGTAAAAATATTCCCGGCGGTTGTCGTTCCACGGCTGGTAGACTGCCCAGACGCCATACGAGAGCGAAAGCATCCGCATCACCTGCTCGCTGTAGCAAATGGCAAACACGGTCGCCCCGCCGCGAAAAGCAGCCAGGTAACGCGCCGTCCGTCCGCTGAAACAGTCCGTAATAATCGCCCGGACGTTCAGCCTCTGGGAAGACTTGACCGCCTGTTTGGCCAGAAACGAAGTCACATCCAGATCGTCGCCCTGAATAGGGACGCGGATGTCGTTCGCGCTCAACTTCGTCAGTTCCGCTTCGCGCACAATCTTCGTCATGGTCTGCACGGCTTCCACCGGATACTTGCCGTAGGCCGTCTCGCCGCTCAGCATCAGCGCGTCCGTGCGGTAATAAATGGCATTGGCCACGTCGGTCACTTCCGCACGGGTCGGACGCGGATTCGTAATCATCGAATGAAGCATCTGAGTGGCCACAATCACCGGCTTTTTGGCTTGCACGCACTTCCGTATAAGCACCCGCTGGATGCCCGGCACCCTTTCGGCAGGCACCTCGATCCCCAGATCGCCGCGGGCAACCATCACGCCATACGCCGCCTCCAGAATCTCGTCGATACAGTCCACGCCTTCCTGGTTTTCGATTTTGGCAATGATTTTAATCTTGCTGTGATGCGCGTCCAGCAACTGCTGCACGTCCAGCACATCCTGTTTGTTGCGCACAAAAGAATGAGCGATGAAATCCAGATCGTGCGCCATCGCCCAGCGGATATTTCCACGGTCTTTCTCCGTCAGCGACGGCAGATTGATCCGCACGCCGGGCACGTTCATGCTCTTGTGACTGCCCAGTACGGCGTCGTTCAGTATCTCGCAAACCAGACGGCCGGCCTCTTTCTCCACCACCTTCAGCTCCAGATCGCCGTCGTCGATCAGAATGTCGCAGCCAACCTCCAGATCTTCCGCAATGGTTTTGTAGGAAACGCAGATGCAGTCGCGAGAAGTTTTTTCTTCGGGAATCCCCCTGACGTACACCCGTTCGCCGGTTTTGAAAGCCACCGGCTCCTCCACGGCCGTTGTCCGTATTTCCGGCCCCTTGGTATCAATCAGGATACCGATCCGCTTGGACACCGCCCGCGTATTGTTTACCACCCGGCTCAAGCCCTCTTCCGACATGTGCGCCGTATTCAGGCGCACCACATTCATTCCCGCCTGGTACAGCGACCGGATAAACTCCACGTCGCAACGCTGGTCGGAAATGGTTGCTATGATTTTAGTATGTTTCAGCATATCCTGTGATTCATAAAAAATAAAACCCCGCTTAACCGGCAAGAAGCGCCTCCAGCGCCAGCCGGTACGAATCCGTGCCAAACCCGGCAATCACCCCCCTGCACACGCTCGAAAGGAACGAATGATGCCGGAACGCTTCCCTTGCATGTACATTAGACAAATGAACCTCCACAACCGGCGTCGTCACGGCCTTTACCGCGTCGTGCAACGCCACCGAGGTATGCGTATATGCACCCGCGTTCAGGATAATCCCGTCAAACGAAAAGCCTGTCTCGTGAATTTTATTGATCAGTTCCCCTTCCATATTGCTCTGGTAAAAGGCAATCTCGCATTGCGGATAAGCTGCTCTCAGCGATTCCAGACACGCCTCGAACGTCCTGTTTCCGTAGATCGCCGGTTCTCTTTTTCCCAGAAGATTCAGATTGGGGCCATTGATTATTTGAATTTTTTTCATTGCATTTCTGTCTTTATGATTACTTTTGCCCCTGTTCAGGACAAAAGAAGTATCTGAATGATTGCACAAAAGTAATGTTTTTTTCGCAGTATCACGTATCCCGATGAGTAAAACCGGCAAGGATTTCATAAGCAAATATCAGATATACCTGCGTCTGGAAAAAGGTTTATCTGCCAATACCGTAGAGTCGTATCTCGATGACCTGGAGAAACTGCTCCGTTTCTCCGACCGGGAAGCCACCGGCATCCTCCACATCAGCTACGCCGACCTCCAGCAGTTCGTAGCCCAACTGAGCGACATCGGCATATCCGCCCGTTCGCAGGCGCGAATCATTTCGGGCATCAAATCGTTTTTCCGCTTTCTGATCCTGGAAGACTATCTGGAGATTGACCCTACGGAATTACTCGAAGCGCCCAAAATCGGGATGAAACTGCCGGAAGTGCTGACCCTCGACGAAGTCAACCGCCTCCTGGATTCGATCGACCTCTCCGAACCAACCGGACAGCGCAACCGCGCGATGCTGGAAGTACTCTACAGTTGCGGGCTGCGCGTGTCCGAACTGACCGGCCTGGCCTGTTCCGACGTCTACCGGGAAGAAGCATTCATCCGCGTCAACGGCAAAGGCAACAAGCAACGCCTCGTACCCATTTCCTCCGTTGCGCTGCGGGAAATCACCCTCTACCTCGACGACCGCCGCCACATCCCCGTGCAGAAAGGTTTCGACGACCGGCTTTTCCTCAACCGCCGCGGCCGGGGACTGACACGCGCCATGATCTTCCACATCATCAAAGTGCAGGCCAAGCTGGCCGGAATCCCAAAAAACATCAGTCCGCACACCTTCCGTCACTCCTTTGCCACCCACCTGCTTGAAGGAGGCGCCAACCTGCGTGCCATCCAGCTCATGCTCGGCCACGAAAACATTGCGACCACGGAACTTTATACCCACATCGACCGCGAAACTCTTCGGCAGGAAATCATCCTCCACCACCCCAGGAACAAAGACTACTCATAACTCCCGCCTGTCCCGCCATTCGACCGTCTTCCGGACGCAGACCGGATACGGCTCATTTTACATACGCCGACACTGCCAGCAGCACGACCCCCGTAACCATCAGGCCTCCCTTTTTAACTTCCATCAATTCTCAATTCTCGTAACTTTTTCGTCGGCAAATTCGTAGGCATAGTGTTTGCCGTTCACGGTGTAGCGGACTACGGGGTGTCGGCCGCTTTCGTCCAGTGTCCAGCGGTTGTCGCCCTTCA
>JAITQL010000080.1 GCA_031288935.1 Tannerella sp. | reverse complement strand
TTTCTCATTGTCCGTATTGGGAAATGGTCAGTATGTCCATGCTGGTCAGGGTGTGGAGCCAGTGTTTATCCTTGTATCCGATGACGACGTTTCCGGAACGCAGAGACGTCGATTCGTTTTTTTCAACGGCGAGGTGAAAGACCTGTTCGCCCGTATCCCCCGTTTTGGTAATGACGACCCATTCGGGCTGTTCCATGACCGACAGGCTGTGATCGCAGGGAGCTGCCTTTACATCCTTCGTCTCTCCGTTCTTGGAAAAATACAGAATGTCAAACTCGAGAACGACATCCTGCTCCAGGTCTATTCTCTCCGTACAGGCGGCAGCGCCCAGCACGATCCATATCCACACGTAAAATAATCGCTTCATACCGTTGAAATCATTAAAACAACATTACACTTGTTGGAACAGAGCCTTGTTGCACGCCGGTGCAACAAGGCTCTTCCGCTCCGGGCGGTCGCTCGACGCCCACCCCGAATTTTTGAATCATTGAATCCCTGCATCTTTGAATGTCATCAGTTTACTGATGTATTTGCCGATGATGTCAAATTCGAGGTTGACGACCGTTCCCTTTTCTATTTGGCCGAAGTTGGTATGATTGTGCGTGTAGGGGATGATGGCGACCTCGAAGGAGTCTTTCCGGGAACGGCAAACCGTCAGGCTGACGCCGTTGACGCAAACCGATCCTTTTTCGACAGTCATGTATCCCTGCTGCGCCATGTCGGGGTCGACGGCGCAGGCAAAGGCGTAGTACCAGCTGCCGTCGGCCTCGCTCACGTCCGTACAGACCGCCGTCCGGTCTACATGCCCCTGCACGATATGCCCGTCCAGCCGGCCGTTCATCAACATGCTGCGCTCCAGGTTCACCCTGTCGCCTGCCTTGAGCAAGCCCAGGTTGGAGCGTTCCAGCGTTTCCCTGACCGCCGTGACCGTATAGGTCTCCGCCGTCTTTTTCACCACCGTCAGGCATACGCCGTTGTGGGACACGCTCTGGTCGATGTCCAGCTCGTCCGCAAACGAACAGTGCAGCGTCAGATGGATATTTCCCCTGTCCCGTTCAACGGCGGCTACCGTTGCAGCTTCTTCTACGATTCCGGAGAACATGTGCAGGTTTGTTTTTGATGTTCCAGCTTCAGCGTCAGGGTAGGCTCGTCGCATACTTCCGTCGGGCCGAAATACTGGATCGGCCCCGGATAGACGTATTCTTCCGTCGCAGCCCACAGATCGCGACCGGCGGCAAACGTCAGGAAGGGCGCGCCGTCCAGTTTCACCAGCGCCTTTTGTATGACAGGCTTTATTTTCCCGTTGCGTTTTTCCATGTTCATCATCATCGTGATCGGAATACCGCCTGCGATCCAGCGGTCGGCCGGCGCCGTCGTGTTGCGCACGGATGCCATGTACCCGGTCTTGCCGGCATGGATCAGGCACGAAGCCGTATAGCCCAGCGAATAGCAATAGTCGGCGTCGTAGTTCGTGGGAGCGGCGCAGCGGCCTTCGTAGCCGAAGAAATGCACCTGCGTGGCGAACTTGCCGGTGTACCTGCCGGAGGCTCTCCATTCCGCCAGCCGGCGTCCTACCAGTTCGGCCAGCAGCTTTTCCGTTTCGATCAGCGAAACCTGCACGTTGCCGTGCGAGTCGCGATCCAGCGTCAGCTGACGGGCTACGCCGTGCGGCAGACTGACAAACAGGTCTGCATTCTCCCTCGACAGCTTGCCGATAATGTAACCGCGCTGTTCTTCTTCCTCTTTTTTGTCCTTGAACAGGGCTTCGTCACCGCTGGCCAGAATGTCGTTCAGTTCGTCGATCAGCCGTTTCATGGCCGGGATAAATTCAATCAGTCCTTCGGGGATCAGTATCGTTCCGAAATTGTTTCCGTCGGCGGCGCGACGGGCAATGACGGTCGCAATCCCGTCGACGATGCCGTTCAGGGAAACATCGTTGGCCTGTACTTCTTCCGAAACAATACAAATGTTCGGGTGGGTTTGCAGGGCACATTCCAGTGCGATGTGCGAAGCCGAACGTCCCATCAGCTTGATGAAATGCCAGTATCTGCGGGCCGAGTTGCAGTCGCGCTGGATATTGCCGATCATTTCGGAGTAGACTTTGCAGGCCGTGTCGAACCCGAAGGAAGTCTCGATCTGTTCGTTTTTCAAGTCGCCGTCAATGGTTTTCGGACAGCCGATCACCTGTACGCCGGCGCCGCTCGCCTTGTAATACTCGGCCAGTACGCAGGCATTGGTATTGGAATCGTCGCCGCCGATGATCACCAGCGCGGTGATATCCAGTTTTTTCAAAATATCCAGTCCCGTTTTGAAGTTCTCCTCCGATTCGAGTTTCGTACGGTCCGAACCGATGATGTCGAAACCGCCCGTGTTGCGATATTCGTCAATGATGTCGGAGGTCAGTTCCCTGTAGTTATGTTTAAGCAACCCGCCGGGGCCAAGGATGAATCCATACAGGCGGGAATCCGGGTTAACGGCCTTCAATCCGTCAAACAGTCCGGCAATCACGTTATGTCCGCCCGGCGCCTGTCCGCCGGACAGAATGACGCCTACCCGTATCGCCGGCAGTGAAACCTTCCCGTCACTTGGTTCAAAGGTGATCACCGGCATCCCGTACGTATTAGGGAACAGGTTTTTGATCTCGTTCCGGTCGGCCACCGACCGGGTACTTTCACCCTCAACCGCTTTTACGGCACCTTTCAATGCCGCAGGCACTTTAGGCTGATAAGCAGCCCGTGCAATCTGTAATGCGCTTTTTGTCATTTTCTCTCGTCTTATTTGGTAATTTGTTGATTATTCCTCTCAAAAACGATGCAAATATCGCACTTTTTCCGAAATATCCCGTCCTCGCCAGTTCAAAAGTTCAAAGTTCAAGCGTTCAGGGTTCAATCCGCGAACGGCGCGAAGAGTGCGTACCGGCCAAGTCTTCGCACCTTGAATTCTTGCGCTTTGGATTCTTGAAAAACAGGCGGCTTTTTTGTTACCTTTGCCCCCGTTTTACGTATCCCGTCCGCCGGGTCGAACCGTGACAGGCGGACGGAGCGTTGCTTTTTTAATCATAACAGATTCATCATGAAAAAAATTTGTATCATTGCATTAGCCCTGCTGTTGCAGGCAGCATACCGGACGGCGACGGGACAGACCCGTCCGGAAGCGGAAGACGGCGAAAACGCCGTACAGGCAGACCTGAGAAGGCAAACCTTCGACTTCGACTGGAAGTTTTACCTCGGCGAAGCGGAAGAAGCCGTCGCGCCCGGCTACGACGATTCCCGGTGGGAAGACATACAGCTCCCGCACGACTGGAGCGTCTGCCACCCCTTCGACAGCACCATCAGCCGGGGATGGGACATGGGCTTCCTGCCCGGCGGAACCGGGTGGTATCGCAAGACCTTCCATCTGCCCGCCGCCTGCAAGGGACGGACGGTGTCCGTTCTTTTCGACGGCGTCTATCACCAAAGCAACGTCTACATCAACGGAAAGAACCTGGGCTTCCATCCCTATGGCTACACCGGTTTCGAATACGACCTGACGCCTTACCTGAAGTACGGGGCGGACAACGTGCTGACCGTTCGCGTAGACCACTCCGACAGCCCTACCTCCCGCTGGTACTCCGGCTCCGGCATCTATCGCCACGTCTGGCTGACCGTCACCCGACCCGTGCGCATCGCCACCTGGGGGACTTGCGTCACTGCGCCCCGCATCACCGACGCTTCGGCGGACGTCAGGATACAGACAACGGTCGAGAATCATACCTCCGCCCGCCAGAGCGTCACGCTTGAAAGCCGCGTGCTCGACCCTCTGGGCAACGTCGTGCAGACCGTGTCCTCCTCCTCCGACATTCCGAAAAAACGCTCTGCGGACATCGAGCAGCTGGTGGCCGTCGGGCAGCCGCAACGCTGGTCGATTCATACGCCCCGCCTGTATCGCCTCCTGTCGATCGTCAGGATAAACGGCGAGGAGGCTGACCGCTGCGAAACGCCCTTCGGCATCCGCGAGATCCGCTACGATCCGGACAGGGGATTTTTCCTGAACGGAGAAAACATCAAGATGAAAGGCGTGAATATCCATCAGGACGCCGGCTCGCTGGGCGTGGCAATGCCCGACCGGGCGCACGAGCGGAGGCTGGAGATACTGAAGGAATACGGATGCAACGCCATCCGGTGCAGCCACAATCCACCCGCCCCGGAGTTCCTTGACCTTTGCGACCGCCTGGGATTCCTGGTCATCGACGAGGCGCTGGACAAGTGGAAAAGCGGATACTATGCCAAATACTTCGACGAATGGTGGCAAAAAGACCTGTCCGCCATGTTGCTGCGCGACCGGAACCATCCTTCGATCGTGATGTGGAGCATCGGGAACGAGGTGGACGAGCAGAACGACACGACCGGCGTCGGCAAGGCGCGGGCGAAGATGTTGCAGGACTACGTGCACCGGGTCGAACCGACGCGCCCGGTGATGGTTGCCATTGCACCGGGCGGCGAATGGAATCCCAATTCCAGCATGATGCGCCCCTACAACCGGTCGGGCTTCAACGAAACGCTGGACATCGTCGGCTACAACTATCAGGAACCGTGGTATGTCGACGACAAGAAAGCGTTCCCCAACCGCATCATGTTCGGCGCCGAAGTATTTACCTACTACCGGGGACGGAAAGAAAACATGCGCGGCTATTTCCCCGTCAATCCCTGGTACGACGTGGTGAAGAACGATTTCATCTTCGGACAGTTTATCTGGGCGGGCATCGACTATCTGGGCGAATGTTACCGGTGGCCGGCCAAAGGGTGGCCGGGCGGACTGTTCGACGTCTGCATGTTCGAGAAATCCCGTGCAGCGTTCCACCGCTCCGTCTGGAACGACCGGCCGGCGGTGCGCATCGCCGTGGCCGACCAGTCGCTGCAACTGCCTCTCGTGAAAGACCACTGGAGCTGGCCGCACCTCGTTTCGCACTGGAACTTCCCCCAGTACCTGGATCAGGTTATTGAGGTACAGACCGTCACCAACTGCGAATCGGTGGAGCTGTGGACAAGCAGCTTCGCGTTTGGCCGGCGGTACACGGCCGACTACGCGAACAACACGATCGTATGGCACGTCCCCTACAAGGCGGGGAAGATTTGGGCGAAGGGATACAACGGCGACGCGGAAGTGGCGTCCTGCGAATTGCAGACGTCCGGCAAGCCGTCGCGCATCGTTCTGGCGGCCGACCGGGAGATGCTGTCTGCCGACGGGCAAGACCTGTCCCACATCACCGTTTTGCTGGTGGACGACCACGGGATCGTCGTCCCGGACAGCGACGTGCAGATCACCTTCGAGGTAACGGGCAACGGCCGGCTGATCGGCCTGGACAACGGCAACCTGATGAGCGACGAGATGTTGAAGGGCAACAAACGCACTACGTATTTCGGCAAAGCCCTTGCCATCGTCCGCTCGTCCCGGAAGGAAGGCACGATTGCCGTCAAAGCCACTGCCCCCGGCTTGCCGGAAAGCACCCTGACAATCAAAAGCAGGAAATGAAATTCAAAGATTCAAAGATTCAAAGATTCGTTTTTCGCAGATTCAATGAAATTTAAACGCAGATTCCAATCTGTGGAATCTGCGTAAGAAAGCCAGCGCATCTGCGCGAAACGAATCTTT
>JAITQL010000261.1 GCA_031288935.1 Tannerella sp. | reverse complement strand
ATGAACACGGACAGCTCGCCGTTGCTCAGTTCCGTGGCATTGTCGGCAATCAGTTTTTCGGCGTGGACAAAGAGTTGCAGCCGCTTGTAGCGGCGCAGGTCGTAAAAGGCCGTTTTATAAATCGCTCTTGCATCCTGCGAGCCGAGGTGGGTCACCTTCAGCGAGAGCGCCTGTTCGTTTTGCTGTACGAGCTGCGACTGGTTGGGATCGATCATCCGCGTGATGCCCGGAGGCAGGATGTAGTTGACGGGCTGACGGTCGCCGTTTTCCTCGATATTGACGGACATCACGTCCAGCCGGCCGCCGGAATGCAGCACGTTCGAGGCGGACAAGTCCTGCGTATAGACGCGCCAGTCGCCGCGTACCAGTGAAAACGTGCCGAAACGCAGATACGTCGTTTCCCTGAATCCCGTCATGTACACCCGCATGAAGCGGATGGTCTTGAAGTCCTGAATCGTCCCGATTTTACGCAGGTATTCCTTCACCGGTATCTTGAACTGATACCAGGTGACGTTGTCGGTCGTTCCGTTCGCCAGTTTCACGTTGACTGTCCGTTTACTCACGATGTGATTTTGTCCCTCGTTCAGGTCTTCGGGGCGGATGGAGACTTTGTATTCGTAATACTTTTCATTTTCATTCAGCGTATTGTCCTGATTCAGGTCTTCGACATCGGGAATCATTTTGGCGGAAACGTCGTATCGTTCGGGCGAATCTTCCGACGCCGTAGAGTTCCCTTCCGTTCCGTTGTAATGCTTGTAGCGGGTAAGAATATCCGCCTCGTCGCGGTCGAAATCCGACCCTCTGAAGTAATGATAATTGTCGCCGGCAGGGTCGTTGAGCGGCGAGAACGGGTCGACCGTCATCCGCATCTGCGCTTCGGGAGACAGTTTGCTCTGCAACTGTTCCAGGTAGCGCTGGTAGGTGGGGAAGCGTTTTTCCTCTTCGGTAGAAAGGCCGTTCAGTCCGACGTCCTGCAAACTGCGCGTGCCGGTGGTGTTGTCGAACGCATAAACGGTGCTTTGCATGCGGGGCACTTTGCCCCAGACCGTCGTATCCACCTGACTGGTGTTGCCGTCCACCGGCAAACCGTTTTCAAAAAACTTCTTTTCGTCCCTGAGAATATCTTCCGACAGCTCGCCCAGGTTGAAATACAGGTCGCCACCCTCAGCCGCATCGCGGTTATAGATAAACGGATCCATCATCCAGAACTCGATGTATTCGATGTTGGCCACTTCAAAATCGCTTTGCTCGATCCGCCGCATCATGCCGCCCCACCGCTTGTCGGGGTTGGCCAGACTGCCGTCCGAAAGGATATTGTCGGCATCCAGGTTGTAAGGGCCGCGCTCGTTCGGATAATAGGCGAGGTTCAGGACGTACAGCGAATTGTTTTCGTTGTAGGTCAGTTCCTTCTTCGGGAACAGTTCGTCGTAGCGGACAGCCCGGACGTAATGGTTCGACAGGTCGCTGTCGGTAAGGTGCGCCGGGCGGAAGGACGAATTTTTCCGCGTGAAAATACCGTCAATGTAATACCAGGCAAACATCGCCCGGTTTTTTCCGTACTCTATATTGTTTATCAGGGAGGCTTCCGGGAAAAGCGCATCGACCGACTGGTCGTACGGTACGCTGGCCAGCGCCCACGGATAAGGATTCAACAGGTCGAACTGGCTTTGGGTCGACTCGAAGTCGTCCAGATACGAATACTGTCCGGTATACTTGCTTTCGTAATGCCCGGCAATCAGGTGCGCAAATTCCGCATTGAAGTTGATGCGGCTGGGTTGCGTCAGGTTCAGCAGCGGAAGATTGTCCACCAGGTTGGTCAGCCACTGGCTTTCCGTTTTGTAGGCCACGTTCGCGCCCCACAGCGTATTTTTAATCGACTCGTCCCCCATCGCCGTTTTCGTCGTCAACGGCATTTCGGACAGGTGCATGACGGTTGCGCCCAGCATGAAGTTCTTCGAAAATTCATAACTCAAGTCCATGCCCATCATCGTTTTTCGCTGCATGTTGTAGGTGGACTGGTTTTCCAGCGAAACGCTGATCGGCCGGTTGCTGGTAATGATGTTTTCGTTCAGGATGGTCACAATGCCGGAGATGTAGTCGACCGTATAATCGACGTTTTCCGTCAGCGGAGCGCCGCCGGCCGTTACGACGACCGATCCCCGCGCCACGTTGGTTGCGCCCAGCTGTATCTCGGACGAAGACGACGCCCTGTATTCCCCGCGAAGGAGGAATTTGTTCTTTTCGGCAATCTGCTGCGCGATGGTCAGCGTCGAGTCATACAGTTCCTGAAACACATACTTGTCTGCAATGGCGTCGTTGCCGATGGCCTTGCGCAGGTGCGCGCCAAAGGGTTCGACGACGGGGAAGACAATCTTCCCGTTGTCGGACTGCACCGTAAATCCTTCCACAAAGTCGAAGAATCCGTTCGGATGCGGTTCGTTGTTGGCATCCAGCCGGTCGAGGTTCATGACGCGCAGCAAAATCTGATTGGCGATGTTGCCTTCCGGAATGGAATTGACGTAAATGCCGGTCGTGTCGCTCTGATACAGGATGTCCAGGCGGAACTTGTCCTTCTGTACGGAATACGCGCCGGGCAGCGAATAGACGTTTTTCATCATCAAGTCCCAGAACGGCATGGACGGAGACATGCTGGTGCCCTTTAGCAGTTTGAGGTATAGACAGCTGTTTGTATTTTCCGTATTGTCGGTCGAAAATTCTCCCACCTGATAGACACTGCCGTTGTACGTATATTCATACGCTACGGCCAGCACTTCGTCGGGTTGCAGCTGAGCCTGCAGGGAGATGTATCCCAGTTGCTTGTTGAATTTGTACTCGTTGTGATCCAGCAGGCGGGCGCTTTCTATCTTTTCGTAATCCACGCCTCCGTCGATAAACCGGTTCAGCGTTTGCGTCACCATGCTGATTTCACGCGCGGCGGCATACGTCGGATCGTTCAGCGTTTGATACAGCGTATTGGCTTCATTGAAGGGAATATCCAGCGACCCGACGGGTTGAAACTGCGGATTGTAGATCTGCTTGTTTTCCCCCAGGTCGGAAAAAGCCACAATGTTGCGCGACTGACTGTAATTGCTCCGCTTGTTGGTAATCCACACTTCGATCCGGTTGATCGTCACGCCGGAAGAGATATAGGGCAGTTTCGACAGTGCCTGGTCGTAATGTTCCCGGAAATAGAAACTGAGGAAAAAGTGCCGGTTTTCGTCGTACTTGTCAATATTCAGTTCAAAATCCTTCGTCTGCGCCCCGCCTTTGGAAGTGACGGTCTGGCTTTCGGAATTTTGTTGCGCCACCAGGGCATTGACGCGCAGCTTTCCGAATTGCAGCTCCGTCCTGAAACCGAACAGCGCCGCGCCGCCCCGAATCAGCGAATTGCCGGTCGACAGGCTGACATTGCCGCCCTCCAGTTTCTTGACAATCTCGTCTTCCTCTCCCGAATAACCCAGGTTAAGACGCGCCGCATCGAAATCGAACGAAGCCTCCGTATTGTAGTTCAGCGTCGAGTTGATCTTGTTCCCGACCGATGCCTGCATGCTTAGCTGAATGTTCGTGTCGAAGTTGAAATACGTCCGGCTGCGCGAGCGTTCCGGCAGAGACGGGTTCTTCGTGCTGGACGTCTTCAGCCCCAGGATCACCTCGCCCGAACCCTGCGTCTTCATGCGTACGCCGCCCGGCCCGAAGAGTTTTTCGGCCGGCCCGAGGTTGAACTGCATCTCGGACAGGTTGAACTTTCCGCTTTTTTCATTCTTGAAATTCTCTTCGTTCTTCTGCCTGTAATACGCACGCATGGACTCCATCATGCTGTAATCCTGATATTCCTCCGGCGTCAGGGTGATGGGCGTTTCGATTTCCATGTCGCCCACTTTGGTACGGATCACGTACATGCCCGTGTGCAAATCGTATTCCACCACCGTTTTCAGGTTTTCCGGGTCGCTCAAGTCTGCCGGCGACTGTTTCACCAGATCCTGATATTCGCGGGCTGTCGTTTTGGACACCGGATAGCGGGTTTTAGCGCTGTCTGCCGGCGCGAACGGCTTATCGGAACGCACGGACGGCTGCTGGGCATAACCGTTGCCGGCGCAAAAAACTGCCCCCGTCAGAATCAGGACGGACAGCCGCATGACGCAACCGTATCCGGCGTGTAATAAATGTCTGAACCCCCTTTTCATTAAAGCATTTTAAGTGTAGCCTTGATGAGTTGTTCTACGGTCAATTCCGGTTTGCCCGGCGTTTTCTTCAGTATCGTCTGAACCGCCTTCTGCGAAGCGGCCCTCTGGAATCCGAGCATGACCAGGGCGGAAATTGCCTCGTCGACCGTTTCAGCATACCCCGGCGTAAACGCACCCGTCCCGTTCTCGCCCGCCTTTGCGGCAGCCGTTTTCACCTTGTTCTTCAAATCGACAATCACGCGCTGCGCCGTCTTCGACCCGATCCCCTTGACCGTCGTCAACCCCGATTCATTGCCGGAGGCGATGGTATCCACCAGTTCGGCCGGCTGCATGGACGACAAAATCATCCGCGCCGTATTCGGCCCCACACCCGACACGGAAATCAACAGCAGGAAAAGTTCCCGTTCCTCTTTGGTGGCAAAACCATACAGCAAATGAGCATCTTCGCGAATCACTTCGTAGACGTAAATCCTCCCCGCCGCCTGGTTCCGGTACGCACTGTAAGTCGTTAATGAAATATGCACCTCATAACCTAACCCGTTGCAATCCATAATCATTCGCGCGGGAGAAAGTTCCACAATCTCGCCTCTTAGATATTCAATCATTCTCGATTCTCCATTTAAACACACATATAACGAAAAAAAAGAAGAAAGCGTATATTTCGAGGATTCAAAGATTCAAAAATTCAAGAATTCAAAGATTCAAAATACATGTTGTAATCCTTATTCCCGGATGATAAGGTCATCGGCGGGGCGGCCGCGTTTTCCGGCGAGGCGGCCGAACTTTCCGGCGGGGTCGCCGAACTTTCCGGCGAGGTCGCCGCGTTTTCCGGCGGGGTCGCCGCGTTTTCCGGCGGGGTCGCCGCTGGATTGCTTCACTGCGTTCGCAAGGACGGGGCGCGGCGTTCCTTTCAGGATACCTGTCACCGCATGGCAAAACCCCTTCCGGCACAACCGCCATGAAGGGCAACGCCCTGTGACCCGTCGACAACCACCACGCAAGCCCGGTTCCGTATATGCTCTCGCCCTTTCAGGGCTTGGGCATCGTCGCGTCACTATACACAGGGCGTTGCCCTGTGCTATTGCTTAAAGGGCCTTGCCCTTCATGGCGGCTGTGCCGGCGAGGAACCCCTAAATTCCCTGAAGGAGGCTTTGCCCGTCGTCACGGTGGCGCCCCTGTAAATGAAGGGGGAAATTAATCTTTGAATCCTTGATTCTCCGAAAAGGAGGACGCCTGTGTCCGAAACCCTCGCCCCCCTCTCTTGTGGAGAGGGGTCGGGGGAGAGGTGGAATGACGCCCTTGCATTGAAACCCCTTTCATTCGCGTAAAACGAATCTTTGAATCTTGAGTCCACTCCAAAAAGTTTCATTGTTATATAACCGA
>JAITQL010000254.1 GCA_031288935.1 Tannerella sp. | reverse complement strand
GACAAGGTATTGAAAATCGACGATCCTGTCGGCGCATCTTCCGTTCACGGCGTATGCGGCTTGATCGGAACGGTGATGACCGGTCTTTTGGCCGTTGACGGCGGATTGTTCTACGGCGGCGGAGCCGGTCTGACACTGGCGCAGTTATTCGGCGCCGCGGTCATTGGCGCCTGGGCAGCCGGAATGGGCTTCATTGTCTTCAAGGGACTTGACCTGATTCACGGATTGCGCGTACCTGCCCGTGTGGAAGAAGAAGGACTGGATATTTATGAACATGGCGAAGCAGCCTATAATTAACCGGTAAAAAATAGGGAGGTTTTCGGGAAGGGAATGTTACTTACAGTATATTGGGGTCGTAGCATGTCCCTTTCCGCCTCAAAATCGAATAAACAGCAAATTACAAACATACTGTTCTAACTGTAAAAACAACATGAAAAAGATTGAAGCGATTGTTCGCAAGACTAAATTTGACGAGATCAAGGACGCGCTGATGGAAGCCGACATTGAATGGTTTTCGTATTATGACGTGCGCGGCGTGGGAAAAACCCGGCAGGAACGGATTTACCGGGGGGTCGTGTATGACACGAGCTATATTGAACGGATTTTGCTCACCATTGTGGTGCGCGACATCAACGTGGACAAGACGGTGGAGGCCATTCTTAAAACAGCCCGGACGGGCGAGATTGGCGACGGACGGATCTTTATTTCCACGGTCGACGATGCCATCCGTATCCGTACGGGCGAGCATGGAGACATTTCACTGTATGATGTAAAATGAACATGGCCAAACAGGATAAAACAAGCGTCATGAAAAGTAAATGGATCTGCGTAACCGGTATGATATTGGCATCCATGACAGCCTCGATGAAGGCGACGGCTCAGGATGCGTGTGCTGAAACGCCCGTGTTGGACAGCGGCAATACCGCATGGATGATTATGGCCACCATTTTGGTGATGTTCATGACTATCCCCGGTTTAGCCCTGTTTTACGGCGGGCTGGTTCGTCAGAAAAATTTGCTGAGTATTATCATGCAATGCTTTGTACTGGCGGGGGTGATTTCCATTATCTGGTTCGCTTTTGGATACAGTTGGGTGTTTGGCACCGGTTTTGCCGACTCCGGGAATCCGTTGTCCTTCTTTATCGGCGGATTTGACAAAGTGTTTCTGTACGGAATTACACTGGATACCCTCAATCCGCTTGGCGGCAACATCCCTGAAATACTTTTTGCTCTTTTCCAGTGCATGTTTGCCATTATTACACCCGCGCTGATCATCGGGGCTTTTGCCGAAAGAGTGAAGTTCTCGGGATACTTGCTCTTCATCGTCGTTTGGTCGATTTTGGTGTACAATCCGTTAGCGCACTGGGTATGGGGTGGCGGCTGGATGCAACAGTTAGGCGCCATCGACTTTGCAGGGGGAACCGTAGTGCATGTCAATGCGGGAATCTCGGCGCTGGTAATGGCGATATTGATCGGGAAACGGAAGAATTACAAACCCAGCAGGCCGACCGTTCCAAACAACATCCCGTTTGTATTCCTTGGAGCCGGTTTCCTTTGGATGGGATGGTTCGGATTCAATGCAGGCAGCGGACTGGCGGCTGACGGACTGGCGGCGAATGCGTTTCTTGTTACTCACATCTCGACAGCCGTAGCGCTGGTCACATGGATGGCCATTGACTGGATACGGAACCGGAAACCGACGATCGTAGGCGCCTGTACGGCAGCCGTAGCCGGTTTGGTGGCAATCACCCCGGCAGCCGGAACAGTCGATGTGCCGGGCGCTTTCGTGATTGGAGCCACGTCGTCTGTCGTTTGTTTCTTTATGGTAGCCGTAGTAAAAGAAAAACTGAAATATGACGATTCGCTGGATGCCTTTGGCGTGCACGGAATGGGCGGTATTATCGGTTCGATCCTGACGGGCGTTTTCGCTACGCGGGTCATCTCCGGCGAGGGAGGCGTACAGGGTTCGCTCTATGGCGACTGGCAGCAGCTGGGCATACAAGTCATCGCGACGCTTGCCACCATTGCATACAGCGCCGTTCTCACGGCAGTGATCTTTTATGTCGTGGATAAAACCGTCGGCATACGGGTATCTCCGCGGGAAGAAGAAGAAGGACTGGATATTTATGAACACGGTGAAGCAGCTTATAACTGATCACTGAAAAAAAGTACTGAGGTTTTGGGAATGGGAATGTTACTTTATTGTTGGGGACATGTAGCATCCCTTCCCGCCTCAAAATCGAAGGAACAGCAAATTGCAAACATAATTATTAACTGAAAACAACAAGTAATTTTTAAGATGAAACTTTATATTCCAACAAACTATCAGCCGACCCTGCAGCCCGAAGCGATGGAAGATGCGATTAAAACGCTGAAGCAATCATTTCAGGACGAGTTGGCAAAGTCATTGAATTTACGCCGGGTCACCGCTCCGTTGTTCGTTTTTTCCGGTACCGGAATCAACGACGACCTGAACGGCACCGAACGCGCGGTCTCCTTTTTCGTAAAGGACATCGACAACCGCAAGGCGGAAATCGTTCACTCCTTAGCCAAATGGAAACGGATGAAGCTGGGGCTGTATCAAATCCCGGCGGGGAACGGTCTTTATACCGACATGAATGCCATCCGCGCCGACGAGGAACTGGACAACATCCATTCGCTCTACGTCGACCAGTGGGATTGGGAACGCACCGTCCGCGCCGAAGACAGGCACACCGGCTTCCTCAAGGGCATTGTGGAGCAGATCTATTCCGTAGTGAAAACGGTAGAGGTGCAAACGTCCGCGTTGATTCCGCAGGCCAAACAGCTCCTGCCCGACAAAATCACGTTCCTCCACTCCGAAGACCTGCTGGCCGAATATCCGACGCTGTCTCCGAGGGAAAGGGAAACGGAAGCGGCACGGAAATACGGGGCGATTTTCGTCATCGGTATCGGTTCCGTACTGGCCGACGGACAGAAACACGACGGACGGGCGCCCGACTACGACGACTGGTCGACGCCGACCGACGACGCGCATTGCGGCCTCAATGGAGACATCATTTTATGGAATCCGTTATTGAACGGCGCGTTTGAAATATCCTCGATGGGTATCCGGGTTGACAGGCAGGCCTTGCTCCGGCAGCTTGAACTGGAGGGTTGTCCCGAACGTGCATCGCTTACCTTCCACAAGGCGTTGTTGAACGGCGAACTCCCCCTGTCTATCGGCGGAGGGATCGGACAGTCGCGCCTGTGCATGTTTTTCCTGCGCTGCGCACACATCGGCGAAGTACAGGCCTCGCTCTGGCCGGAGGAAATGATCGAAAGATGCAAGGCCAACCATATTATTCTAAAATAATCTCTATAAACAATTATAATTACAACT
The DNA here is from genome assembly GCA_031288935.1 of Tannerella sp. Classification (GTDB taxonomy): domain Bacteria; phylum Bacteroidota; class Bacteroidia; order Bacteroidales; family Tannerellaceae; genus Tannerella. Next base: position 513 of record JAITQL010000254.1, on the reverse strand, counting down.
ATGAGTACATTAAGATTTAAAGCAGTAGAAGAAGCGTTCAAGAAAAAAGCGGTGAATGTGCCGCTTCCGTCCAAGTATATTTCCGATTTTTACGGGAAATACGTGTTTACCACCTCGACCATGGCCAAATATCTTTCAAAGGAAACGATGAAGGCCATCAAGAATGCCGTCGTGAAAGGAGAAATGCTGGACAGAATGATTGCAGACGACGTGGCCGCCGGCATGAAAATGTGGGCAATGGAATTAGGCGCCACCCATTATACGCACTGGTTTCAACCCTTGACGGACGGAACCGCCCAGAAGCATGATTCGTTTATCGACTATGCCAATGGCCCGGGTGAAAGTATTATTGAAGAATTTTCCGGCAAACTGCTGGCGCAGCAGGAACCCGACGCGTCGAGCTTTCCGAGCGGCGGTATCCGCAGCACGTTCGAGGCACGCGGATACACGGCGTGGGATCCCTCGTCGCCGGCATTTGTGATGGACGATACGCTCTGTATCCCGACCATCTTC
>JAITQL010000076.1 GCA_031288935.1 Tannerella sp. | reverse complement strand
TTTTTGACCTCGTGAGCCATAATTAGGGTCTTTTTGATCATAATTATATTCTCGTTTGCCATAATTATGTACAAATAGTACATAATTATGGGGTAAATGCTATCATTTTGCTACTTTCGGCTTTTTGGGCGGTTCGGCGCAGCGTCTCGCCAATGTCATCAATTGAAGGGCAATCGCTCTCCTGTTTTTTGTCTGTCCGCAGGGTATCACGAGCCGCCGGAATCGCTATATTTGCACCTCGAAGAAACGTGTATACATGCACACATCTCTTTCGAGCATCCAAACAAGTTATTCATACATGTAAATTATACGTTATGCGCAAAAACATTTTCTCTCTCTGTCTGATCCTTATCGGACTGAACCTGTCCGCCCGGACAAGTTATGACCTCGTCATCGTCGGCGGCACCCCCGGCGGCATCATGGCTGCCATCTCTGCCGCCCGGCTCGGCAAAACCTCCGTTCTGCTGGAGCGAACCGGGTATGCGGGCGGCTTGCCTGCCAACGGATTGGGCGCAACCGACATCGGCACCCGCGGCGCTACAACCGGACTGTTTCGCGAATTTGCCGGCCGCGTCAAACAACATTACGTGGATACGTACGGAGCCGCTTCGGAACAGGTACGGCTGTGCAGCGACGGATACCGCTTCGAACCCTCCGTCGCATACAGGGTATTCAATGACATGCTGTCCGAACATGACGACAAGATTACCGTTCTGACACGGCGACAGTTCGACGCCGAGCCGCAGAACGTCCTCCTGCATAACCGCCGGATCGCAGGCATCCGCATCCTCAACCGCGAAACCGGCGCGACCGAGACCTATACCGGCGCCGTCTTCCTCGATGCCACCTACGAGGGCGACCTGGGAGCCGCCGCAGGCATACCCTTCCGCACCGGTCGCGAAGGACACGGCGAATTGAACGAACCCGGCGCCGGACGCATCTACAAATACTGGGAAGGCGCCGAAGCCGCAGGCTCCACCATGCAGGCCGACAATGCCGTACAGTCCTACAACTACCGCCTCTGCCTCACAAACAGCCCCGACAACCGCGTCGACTTCCGCCAGCCCGCCCGATACTGCCGCGAAGAGTATCTTTCCCTTGTGGAAGACGTGCTGACCGGCCGCCATACGAACGCCTCCATGATGGACGTAACCGAAGAGATGACGGAAGAGAACCGGCGTCACATCCTGTCCGGTCAACCTACGAAACTGCCCGGCGACAGCTGGGGCATTGCCAAAATAACCAACATCGTGCACGTTCCCAACCAAAAAACCGACGCCAACAACCAGCATGCCGCCTTTATCTCTACCGACCTGCCGGAAGAAAACTGGCCGTGGCCGACCTCTTCCTGGGAATGGCGCGACCGCTATGCCCAACGCCTGCGCGAATACACCGAAGGCCTTTTCTGGTTTGCCCGGAACGACACCGCCCTGCCCGCACATTTTCGCGAAGCCGTCGGGGAATGGGGACTGGCCGGAGACGAATATCCCGATAACGGCCACTTCCCCCGTCAGGTATACGTTCGCGAAGGCCGCCGCTTTGAAGGCATGTACTTCTTCACCGCCAACGACGCCCTTCCCGCCACGCCCGGCGGCCGCCCGCCCGTACACGCCGCCAGCATCACCGCCGGACACTACGCCCTCGATTCCCATGCCGTACGCAAGCGCGAAGCCGGCCGCGTACACCTCGACGGCTTCATCAGCTACCCGGCCTCCGTCTACACCGTCCCCTACGGCGTCATCCTGTCCCGCGAAGTCGACAATCTCCTTCTCCCCGTACCCGTTTCCGGTTCCCACATCGGCTTCTCAACCCTCCGAATGGAACCCTGCTGGATGGCGCTCGGACAGGCAGCCGGTGCAGCCGCCCACCTGGCCATCGAAGACAATGTCAGCGTACAGAACATCGACATCCTCAAGTTGCAGGACCTCCTTCTCTCCCGGCACGCCACGCTCATCTATTTCAGGGATCTGTCCGCCGATCACCCCCACTTTCCCCTGCTTCAGAAGATGGCGCTCCGGGGCTACCTCCCCGGCTGGGAAGCCCTCCCCGACGCCCCCGTAGACAACGAAACCCTCATCCGCTGGAAAAAACGTTCCGGGCAAACTCTGAAAACCGTGAAAGCAGGAAAGACAAGCCGTCTCGAAGTCCTGAAGGCCATCGCCGCAACGCTCAACTGACCGTTTGCAAACTCCGTACACGTGTTTGTAAATTAAAAACACGTGTATAAGGGTTGCAGACACGTGTATGGAAATTGCAGACACGTGTGTATAAAAATTACCGGGGCATGTACGGAAAAAGCAGACACGTGCATGTAAAAATCATGCACGTGTCTGCCAACAGTCTGTCAAGAGGGAGAGATAACGGACAGATGGAGTTCGTCCAGCTGGCTGTGGTCGATGGTCGAGGGCGCGTCGATCATGACGTCGCGCCCGGCGTTGTTTTTCGGGAAGGCGATGCAGTCGCGTATGGAGTCCAGTCCGGCGAAGAGCGACACCCAGCGATCCAGTCCGAAGGCAATGCCGCCGTGTGGCGGTGCGCCGTAGCGGAAGGCGTTGATGAGGAAGCCAAAGCGCGCCTGCGCCTGTTCGTCCGTGAAGCCGAGCAGGCGAAACATGCGGTTCTGCAAGGCGCTGTCGTGAATACGGATAGACCCCCCTCCCACTTCCACGCCGTTGATGACCAGGTCGTACGCATTGGCGCGCACGGTCACCGGAGCGGTATCCAGCAGGTGTATATCCTCCGGACTGGGAGCGGTAAAGGGATGGTGCATCGCGTAAAACCGTCTGTCTTCCTCGCTCCATTCCAGCAGCGGAAAGTCGACCACCCACAGGCAGGCGAACGTGTCCCGGGGTCGCAGCCCCAGTTGGTTTCCCATCTCGAGCCTCAGTTCGCCGAGTTGCTTGCGCGTCCTCGTCACGTCGTCGCCCGAAAGGATGAGGATCAGGTCACCCGGCCGTGCGTGGCAGGCCTCCCTGAGTTGCTGCAAGACTTCCTGGCCGTAGAACTTGTCGACGCTCGACTTCACGCTTCCGTCCGCCTCCACGCGGGCATATACCAGACCTTTGGCGCCAATCTGCGGCCGTTTGACAAAATCGGCGAGGGAATCCAGTTGCTTGCGCGTGTATCCGGCGGCGCCTTCGACGCAGATGCCGCCGATGTAGGCATCCCGGTCGAATACCGGGAAGCCGTGTCCCGCCAGCACGCCGGCCAGTTCGACGAACCGCATGTCAAAGCGTATGTCCGGTTTGTCGGAGCCATAGTATTTCATGGCGTCCGCCCAGGTGATGCGCGGAAAGGCCTCCGCGATGTCGACGCCGCGGACTGTCCGGAAGAGGTGTTTCGCAAGTCCCTCGAAGAGGTTCAGCACGTCGTCCTGTTCCACGAAGCTCATTTCGCAGTCGATCTGTGTAAATTCCGGTTGCCGGTCGGCTCGCAGGTCTTCGTCGCGAAAGCATTTCACGATCTGGAAATAGCGGTCGAATCCGGAGACCATCAGGAGTTGTTTGAAAGTCTGCGGCGACTGCGGGAGGGCATAGAACTGTCCGGGGTTCATGCGCGAGGGCACGACAAAATCGCGCGCGCCTTCGGGAGTGGAACTGATCAGCACCGGCGTCTCCACCTCCATGAATCCCTGTCGATCCAGGAAGCTGCGCACCTCGACCGTCATGCGGTGTCGCAGTTCCAGGTTGGCGCGCACCGTCTGGCGGCGCAAGTCCAGGTAGCGGTATTTCATGCGCAGGTCGTCGCCGCCGTCGGTATCGTCCTCGATGGTGAAGGGGGGCGTGGCGGCGGCGTTCAGCACCTCCAGTGCGGAGACCATGATTTCGACCTCGCCGGTAGGCAGGTGCGGGTTTTTGTTGAATCGCTCCTTCACGATGCCGGTCACCCGGATCACGTATTCCCGTCCCAGCCGTCCGGCCTGTTCGCAAAGCGCGGCGTCCGTTTCTTCGTTAAACACTAACTGGGTGATGCCGTAGCGGTCGCGGAGATCCACGAACGTCATGCCACCCATTCGCCGGTTTTTCTGCACCCAGCCGGCCAGCGTGACAGCCTGTCCTTCGTTGGCGAGGCGTAGCTCGCCGCAAGTATTTGTTCTGTACATGTTATCTGCAATAAAAATCGCGCAAAGGTAGCGAAAATATCCGCTCCGACACTCAAAACAGGGCAGCCATTGTTATTTCAGAGAGGGATATTGTGGAATCAATACAGGCAGTTCATTATTGCGCTTCAGAAACAGCAGATTTAAAAACTGCTTGCCATCCTCCCTGCCAACGCAAAACAACCGGTAAAACAGTTTCTGTTTACCGGTTGTCTGCACATTGCCCTGCCGGGCATATCTATCGGATGCGGAATGTTAATCCTTCAAATAGGATGAAAGCATCCAAACCTTCTTTTCAAAACTCTTGATACCGTGTATGGCCAGCGAGGCAGTGGCCTGATCGCCTGCCTGACGGGCAACGGCATGGAGTTCCCGCAGCGAATCAATCAGATACTGAAGCGTGGAAACTACGTTGTTGCCGCCGACCTTCCAGTCCGAAACGCCTGATACTTCCTTCACCCCGGCCTGTTTCAGGTATTCGGAGAAACTGTTGGCCGGAACGCTTCCCAATATCACAATGCGTTCGGCTACTTCGTCAATCTTCTCGGCCACTTCAGTATAGTATTCCTCGTAAATACCATGCAGATCATAAAACTTGTCGCCTTGAATATTCCAGTGAAAACCGCGCAGATTGGTATAAAAAACCTGGTAATCCGCCAAGAGAAAACTTAATTTGACAATGACGGGTTGGATCGCATTTCCTTCCAGTCCTACATTATTTTTCGTATTCATATTTATATAAATTAGTATTGTTAATAAACTCTGTTCTTTTTCTCGATGCAAAGGTACAACAGGAAAACATATCAATCAAATCAATCGTGTATATATCTGAATAGGCAGCTCCTATTGTCCGGCCTGTCCGTCGGCATCGCTTCGCGGCGATTGTGCGGAGGGAAGAAACAAATGTCATAATTAAATACTACTTTTGCTTCCCAAAAAGAAGATTCAAGATATGAAAACGCTTCTCGAACTGTATCCATTGTATTTGCGTCACCCGGTGATTACGATCGACAGCCGGACGTGTCCGCCCGGTTCCATTTTCTTTGCTCTGAAAGGGGCGTCGCAAGACGGGAACAGGTTTGCCGCGCAAGCCCTGGAGAACGGATGTGCATACGCCGTCGTCGACGATCCGAAAGTGAAAACAGACGACCGGATGATCCTGACGGCTGACGCGCTGCAAACGCTCCAACAGCTGGCCCGTCTGCATCGCGAGACACTGGGGATACCGGTCATCGGCATCACCGGGACGAACGGGAAAACAACCACCAAGGAATTGCTGGCCGCCGTATTGTCCGTCCGATACAACGTGTCGTATACGCAGGGCAACCTGAACAATCACATCGGCGTTCCGCTGACCTTGCTCCGCCTGACGGACAGGAATGAAATGGCCGTTGTGGAAATGGGGGCGAATCATCCGGGCGAAATACGGGAACTGGCGCAGATGGCGCGTCCGGACTACGGCCTTGTTACCAATGTCGGCTGTGCCCATCTGGAAGGGTTCGGATCGCTGGAAGGGGTCATTCGCACCAAGGGGGAGCTGTATGATTTCCTGCGCGAAACCGGCGGGAAAATATTTATACACAAGGATCATCCGCATTTGCAGGCCATCGCCGGCGGCCTCGAAGCCATCACGTATGGCGCCGGTGACGATGCGCAGGTAACAGGGCGCGTAACGGATTGCAGGCCGTTTCTTCGTCTCGAGTGGAGCTGTAAGACCGTCCGTTACGCGGCAGAAACGCAGCTGGTGGGCGACTATAATTTGTGGAACGTACTGGCTGCGATTGCCGCGGGGTGTTATTTCGACGTGCCGCCGGCCGGCATCAACGCGGCTCTTGCCGCCTACAAACCCGCCAACCACCGTTCGCAATGGGAAAAAACGTCCCGCAACGAACTGATTATCGACACCTACAATGCCAACCCGGACAGCATGAAGGCGGCGCTGAGGAATTTTGCCGCATTGCCGGATCGGCCGAAAGCGGTTATCCTGGGAGACATGCGCGAACTGGGTGCGCAAAGCCTCGCGTTTCATGAAGAAGTGGTCGAGTTGTTGCAGTCGTTTGCCTTTGACCGCGTCCTGCTTTGCGGCGAACACTTTACGGCCGCCGGCTCCGCCCGCTATCCCTGTTTCCCGGAGGTGAAGGCATTAAGCGACTGTCTGTCCGGAAACCGGCTGGAGGGTTATCACATCCTGCTCAAAGGGTCGCACGGCGTTCATCTGGAAAAGGTGATTGACAGGCTGTGATCCCGTCCGTACGTTCCCCCGAATGTTCCCGCCGCACTTTTAACCGTTGAACTTTTGAATTCCCTATCGTTTGATCAGTTTGGCCGTCCGGGTACGTCCATCCGACAGAATACGCAGGATATACATGCCCGGTTTCAGGGACGAGACGTCCATTTGTCCGGCGCTGAAGGAGGCAGACCGGATTTCTTTTCCCGTGAAATCGTAGATTGAAACCGTTCCGTTTGCAACGCTGAAATAAACGGTATTTCCGGCCGGATTGGGATAGACTGCCGGCGACTGTTCCGGAGTCCGTTCGTTTCCGTCCGCAGGCGGCGAAGCGTGCGAGGCAAGGAATTTCGTGATTTCTTCCACATAATCCATGCAGTCGCCCGATTCCTTCCGGAAAAAGTAGCCGTGATTCGAGCCGCTCATTTTGTAATGCACGACTTCGTATTCCGGATGCGGCCAGGTGGTTTTCTCGACCGTGATGCCGTTCGTCGAAGGATAATATCTGACCTCTTCGGTGGCCGGTGCGCCGGCGCCATTGACGTCCACCCAATAGCGGAGCACCTCCTGCTTGGGCTGCGCCAGAGAGATGACCACCCCGGAGTTTTCAGTCGTTCCGGTGTAGGGCACTACTTCGTCCGTCACGCTGTGAAAGTCGCAAACCGACATTTTTCGCCCCTCACCCATGCCTTTGACGTTTAAACCCATCGAGCCGACAATCGACACGATTCCCGCTAACTTCACCGGCTGTTTCAGCGCAAACTGATAGGACATGTAACCGCCCATCGAAGTGCCGACAAGAAACAGATTGTCGGATTTCAGGGCAAACTCCTCCAGCGTCAGCTGGATGATCCGGCGGATAAATTCCACATCATCCACCGTCTTGTTCAATTCATCCTCCAGCAGCACAATGCCGCCCAGCTTCATAACGGCCTTGACCTTCAATCCGCATCCCCAGGCGGACTGGAGGAGCAGTTTGTCTCCGGCAAACAGATTAATCAGCGCAGCCTTGTCGATCACGCGCTGGTCTTGCTCCGGCAAAGCCTGCGGAGCAACAATGAGACAGTTCAGCGAGTCGGCCACTTTATACACAGGATATTCGTCGAAGAAATCTTCCATCGAACCGTTGAAGCCATGCAGGCAGACAATCAAACCGTCCGGTTGTGCGCGGTTGTTTTCAGGCGTATAAAGCAAGTATTCCCGATCCAGCTCCCCCGACCGGACCGTCTTCTTCACTGGATTTGCCGCCATAAGCCCCACCGCCGTCAGACAGCACACAATGAGCATTGAAATTTTCTTCTTCATTTGTTCAAACCGGTTTATGGATATTTAATACGCTCTTGCGAACAGTACGCGCTGCGCCGAGGGTTTTCCGGTCACCATGCACTGCCCCGGCGTCAGGTCGCCTGCCAGCGGAATACAGCGGATGGTGGCTTTGGTTTCGTTCTTCACCTGCTCTTCCGTCTCTGCCGTACCGTCCCAGTGTGCCTGGATGAAGTGGCCGTCTTCGATTTTTTCCTTGAACTCGGCGTAGGTGTCGACTGTGACCGTACGGGTTTCGCGCGTCCGAAGGGCTTTTTGGTAGATGTTTGCCTGAATCTCGTCGAGCAGGTTTTTCACATGCGTTTCGATGCCCTGGCACGTAACGGTCTCCTTTTCGAGCGTGTCGCGCCGCATCACTTCGATTGTGCCGTTCTCCAGATCGCGACCGCCCAGCGCCAGGCGGACGGGGACGCCCTTCAGCTCATATTCGGCAAACTTCCAGCCGGGTTTCCTGTTGTCGGCATCGTCGTATTTCACCGAAATGCCAAGCGCCTTCAGGTTTGCGACAATACCGGCCACCTTTTCGCCGATTTGCGCCAGCTGCTCAGCGGAACGGTATATCGGGATGATGACTGCCTGTACGGGTGCCAGACGGGGGGGAAGCACCAGTCCGTTGTCGTCGGAGTGCGACATGATGAGCGCGCCGATCAGACGGGTGGAAACGCCCCACGACGATGCCCAGGCGTATTCCGTCTGCCCGTTCCGGTCGACGAACGTCACGTCGAAGGCCTTGCCGAAGTTCTGTCCCAGGAAATGCGACGTGCCGGCCTGCAGGGCTTTGCCATCCTGCATCATGGCTTCAATGGTATAGGTGTCCAGCGCGCCGGCAAAACGTTCACTGGCCGACTTCACGCCCTTGATCACCGGCATGGCCATGTGATTTTCGGCAAAATCGGCGTAGACGTCCTGCATCCGGCGAGCTTCCTCTTCCGCTTCCAGGCGCGTGGCATGAGCAGTATGGCCTTCCTGCCAGAGAAATTCCGCCGTGCGCAGAAACAGGCGCGTGCGCATTTCCCAGCGCATGACGTTTGCCCACTGGTTGATCAGTATGGGCAGGTCGCGGTAGGAGTGAATCCAGTTGCGGTACGTGTTCCAGATGATGGTTTCCGAGGTAGGCCGGATGATCAGTTCTTCTTCCAGCCGGGCGGCCGGGTCAACGACAACGCCGCTGCCGTCCGCCGCATTTTTCAGCCGGTAGTGCGTCACTACGGCACATTCCTTCGCAAAGCCTTCCACATGGTCGGCCTCCCTGCTGAGGAATGATTTCGGTATCAGCAGCGGGAAGTAGGCGTTCACGTGGCCGGTAGCCTTGAACATGTCGTCCAGCGCGCGCTGCATCTTCTCCCAGATCGCATAGCCGTAGGGCTTGATGACCATGCAGCCGCGCACGGCCGAGTTTTCTGCCAGGTCTGCCTTGATGACCAGGTCTTGATACCACTGCGAATAGTTTTCGCTTCGAGGGGTAAGCTCTTTTAATTCTTTTGCCATAAGATAAAATTTAAAGATTCAACGATTCAAAATACATTTCATAATTCTCCATTCTCCATTCTCAATTAATACTGTTCCTTTTCGTTCGGGAAGTCGTTTGTCTTCACGTCGTCGATATAGGCCTGTACGGCGCGGGTGATGATTTCGTACAGGTTGGCGTAGCGTCGCAGGAAGCGGGGCGAAAACTCCTGATTGATGCCCAGCATGTCGTGCATCACGAGCACCTGTCCGTCGGCATACCGTCCTGCGCCAATACTGATGGTGGGGATGGAGAGTTCTTCGGAAACCTGTTTGGTCAGCAGGGCGGGGATTTTTTCGAGCACGATGCCGAAGCATCCGAGTTCCTCGAGCAGATGAGCGTCTTCGATCAGTTTCTGCGCTTCGACTTCTTCGCGTGCACGCACGGCATAGGTTCCGAATTTGTTGATCGACTGCGGCGTCAACCCCAGGTGTCCCATGATGGGGATGCCGGCGCAGAATATGCGCTCGACGGACTCGCGGATTTCGGCGCCGCCTTCCATCTTGATGCAGTCGGCATGTGTTTCCTTCATCACGCGGACAGCCGATGCCAGGGCTTCCTTTGAATTGCCCTGATAGGTGCCGAAGGGCAGGTCGACGACGACCAGCGCCCTTTTGACGGCCTTGACCACCGACTTGCCGTGATATATCATCTGGTCGAGCGTAATGGGAAGCGTCGTCACATTCCCCGCCATCACGTTCGACGCCGAATCGCCCACCAGGATCACATCCATTCCCGCCTGGTCAATAATTTGCGCCATGGAATAATCATAGGCCGTCAGCATCGAGATTTTCTCTCCGCGCTGTTTCATTTCAATCAACCGGTGTGTCGTCACCTTCCGGCTGTTATCAGATATTGCAACCGACATGTTTCTTTCATTTTTTTATTTGCGCCGCAAATGTACGCGAAAAAGTTTATTGGGCGTTACTTTTTCCATTCAAAGATTCAAGGATTCAAAAATTCAAAGATTCGTTTCTCGCAGATTGACGGGGATTTCAGCGCGGATGCCGCAGATAAAAGGTCGTTAAAATCTGCGTGAATCTGCGTGAAACAACGGAGGCACAGAGAAATACATCCCCGTGCCTCTGCCTTTCAAAGATTCGTTTCACGCAGATTGACGGAGATTTCAACGCGGATGCCGCAGATAAAAGGCCGTTAAAATCTGCGTGAATCCGCGTGAAACAGCGGAGGCACGGAGAAATAATCCCCGTGCCTCCTGTTTCAAACAAGAATCTTGAGTCCACTCCGAAAACCCCTCAGCGCAAAAGGTTGCATATATCATTAAATGTTAGT
>JAITQL010000050.1 GCA_031288935.1 Tannerella sp. | reverse complement strand
CAGTTTGTCTATCTCTGCCGCATAATCCGTCTGAGGGGTCATTTCCATTTCTTTTTTCATTCAAATGCAAAGTTACGTGATAAAATCATTTATTTCATGTGCTTTTTGCAGAGATTTCAGGGATGTTGAGATGAAAGAATGTCTATTTCGGCAACTGCCATCGGCGCGTCATCAACCGTAGCCGTAGCAACGAAACGGATATATCTGCCGTTGACGGGCTTTTCAAAACGGATGATTTGCGGTAACGGGTTATTACGGATGTTACCGAACTCACCTTTGGACAGCGCTTTTCCCCATTGGCCGGGACGGTCGGCAACGTATAATTCGTATTTACTTGCCAGTCCGTTAACCCCGTTGGCCGGAGGAGTGTATATAAATGCCGAAACATCTGTCGATACCCCCATATCCACACACAGCTCTTGCGTTTGCCCGCCGGCTATCCATACGGTTGCCGGGTTTTCGTCGAAGGCCTGATGTGCGGACGGTTCCGTGATACTTTTCCATCCTGCTTTGGCGATACCAAACTCGCGCGACAGGAGTTCGCCGGCATTATTTCCGTCAAAGCCCCGCAGTTTGAACAGGCCTCCCTGCGGCAAGTCAAGCGGCTGCGTATATTTTTCGGACGTGACATCCGGTTCCGAACCGTCTAACGTATAATATACCGACATGTAAGGATTCAGGTTGCCGACCGTCACCCGTCCTTGCCGGCTACGCGAAATAACCGGCACATTCATCCGCTTGGGTTCCAGATATAATCCGGCTTCCGATAAGGCCGGGCAAACAGCGCCCCAAGTATGTATGCGCACTTTGGACGCCTCGACCGGCACGCTGCGTAACAACCGGTGCGCTCCGACGGAAGATGCTTTGGCAAACAGACGCCAGTCCTTTCCGTCGTAAACCTCTACCGAAACACTGTCGATGCGTTGTCCCAAAGGCAAATATTCCCGCAGGGAAACGATATTGAAACGGGCCGGTTGAGGAAATTCAATCATCAGTTCACCGTCCGTCGTCGCGTCGTCCGTACTCCAGTACGTCTTTTTGTCTGCGTCCGTCAGCCGGGAGGGCGAAAAGGTTTTACTGCCTCCTCTTGTCTGATTGGCGCTGATTGCAGCGTGACGCATCAGGTTGCCGGAGAAGGTCTCCCTGAGCAACTTTCCGAATCCCTTCAGCGCTTCCACATCATTCGGGTGAAGCTGTCCGCTTTTGTCCGGAGCCAGACCGAGGTCGAGGGCTGCGCCCTTCCCTACCGACATGAAATAGAGGTCAAACAGGGTCTCCGGCGATTTCACGGAGAGGTCTTCGGCTTCGTGATAGAACCATCCCGAACGAATCGGGACATCACACTCGGCCGGCATCCAGTACTTCCCGTCGCGATGCCCGTTGAACCCTTCCCGCCATTTGGTATGGCCGCTGCCGGGTTGTCCTCCGTCCGGAGCGTGCGGCGTATAGGTTGCCCAACAGGGGTCGCCGGCAAATCCCTGTTCATTGCCTACCCAACGCACATCCCATCCGGCATCGCTGAAAATAGCCGAACGAGGTTGCCATTCCCGCACCAACTGCCACGTGTTATCCCAGTCATAGTAGTTGGAGCGATCAATTTCACGCCGTTCACGCGCTCCGCCGTAATAGCCGTCACCGCCGTTGGCGCCGTCGAACCACGACAGGAAAATGTCGCCGTAGCCGGTGTGCAGTTCGCGTAATTGCTCCCGGTAACGTTCCACATATTTCGGCGTTCCGTAATCCGGGTCGTTCCTGTCCCAAGGCGAGAGATATACGCCGAATTTCAATCCGGCCGCGCGTGTCGCATCGGCAAATTCGCGTATCATATCGCCTTGCCCGTTCTTCCACGGACTGCTTTTCACCGAATAATCAGTGGTCGCCGTCGGCCAAAGACAAAAGCCGCCATGATGTTTCGCAACTACTAATACGCCTTTCATCCCGGCGTCTTTCATGACGCCGACCATCTGCGCCGCATCAAACCGTTCGGGGTTAAAAACAGAAGCCGGTTCATCGCCATAGCCCCATTCCTGATTGGTGTAGGTTATAGTCGAGAGGCAAATCATGCCGTAGAAATCGGCATCATGCCATTGCAATTGCCCTTCGGAGGGCGTTACGCCGCAGGGCAACGGCGGCTTCGCCTGCTGACAGGAAAAGAGAACGAGGAGTAACGGAACGAAGCGAAATTTCAAGCAGTTCATTTTGTGCAATCAGTTAGTTATCCAATAAAATTAATATACTTCAACCGTCGAAATCAGCGGACAGGCTTTGGCGTCTGTGATGTTGACACGTATCTTGGAGGTCTCTACCGCATTGAGCGGGAGGATTCGCTTGTGTCCGACGGTTGTACCCGCCGCAATCTCTATCCACGCATTGTCTTTCCACGCCTCTACGTTGAACTGTTTTACCCGCTGGCCTAACCGGATGTATTCCCGGATGAGGACATAGTTGATTTTTTGAGTGGTCCCCAAATCTATTACAAGACTGCCCGATTGAATGGCATCATCCGTTGCCCAGTAAGTCTCCGCATCGCCATCGGTTATATTGGCTGCCGCGTATTGTTTGGATTTCCCGCGGTAAGTATTGGCCGACGCCTTGGCATTGGCGGCCAAGTTGTTCGAGAATGTGGCATCCAGCAATTTCTTCCATCCCTGCAAGGCTTTCACATCGTTTTCGTGAATCAGTCCGCGTGGGTCGGGAGGCAGGTTAAGCAGGAGATTGGAACCGCGTCCTACGGATTCGAGGTAGAGTTTCAGCAGATTTTCGGGTGTACGTACCCGCTCGTCTTCCGTTTCGTGGTAGAACCATCCCGGACGGATGGACACGTCAACTTCGGCAGGCAGCCATGAAGAACCGTCTTCCGATCCGTTGTTCAACAATTGGTTAATATTCGATTTGCCGGGATGTAGCGTATCAACGGAGAGCGTATTCCAGTTCGTTTCGCCAACGAAACCGCTTTCATTGCCGCACCAGCGGATGTCAGGCCCCGCATCGCTGAACATCATCGCACGGGGAGCTAATCGGCGTACAATGGCGTGGGTATTCGGCCAGTCGTAATAGGTACGGTTATCTATTTTCCGTCTTTCACGAGCGCCGCCATAGTAGCCGTCGCCGCCATTGGCGCCATCAAACCAGACTTCGGACACTTCGCCGTAATTGCTAAGTAATTCCGTGAGTTGGTTGCGATAATACGTAATATACTCCGGCGAGGCGTACTGTGCAAAGTTCCTGTCCCACGGCGAGAGGTAAACGCCAAAGAACAGACCGTGCTTGCGGCAGGCGTCGGACACTTCCTTCACTACGTCGCCTTTGCCGTCGCGAAAGGGACTGTTCTTGACCGAGTGTTCGGTATAGGCGCTTGGCCAGAGGCAAAAACCGTCATGATGTTTGCAGGTGAGGATTAGCCCTTTCAATCCGGCTTCCTTGATGGCAATGACCCACTGTTCGGCATCGAAAGCCGTGGGATTGAAGATGGACGGACTTTCATCGCCATAGCCCCATTCCTTGCCGGTGAAGGTGTTGGTGGTGAAATGGATGAAAGCATACTGTTCCCGGTCGTGCCACGCTAACTGGTTCTCACTGGGAACAGGCCCTGCGGCCTGGGGAGGCGCTACTTCCGTTTGACATGCGCTGAAAAGCAGCAGCAAACCGATACTTAATGCTGATAGAGTCTTCATACAATTGAAATTTATTATTTGTAAATTAAATGGCTGTAAAGATAGAGAAATTTTTAATCCGCGGCTCTGTCTTTCTCTTCCAAATTAATCGTTATCAAAAGTTCAAAAAAACCTTCTTTACTGCATTCAGATACCCATATCCATATAAGGTACAAGGCTGCAAGTAGCTGGTTTCCGTCCATTCGTTCCAACTGTTGACGGTAATCAGGGGAACCTGACCGGGATGGCTGTCGGCATATGCTTTGGCTTGCCGGAGCGCTTTTTCAAAATTTTCGGGCGTATTGTTTTTTACCACACCGGGCCTGAACATCTCAAAACGGGGATTGTTATCCCAACCCACAGAAACGTGTACATAATAAGGTATTTTATATTCTTTATCCACCGTATCCCATTCTTTTTTCACATCGTCCATAATAGCCGTATAATCGCGGTCAATATCGACGAAATGTGCAAATTGGTAGTGGGTGATTCCGTCGAAACCGAGCTGTTCAATCACGTTCTGCTGGCTGCCAAGCATGTCTCCGGCGATGCCGGTTACGTTGTGTCCGCTTCGACGTATGGACAGTTGCAAATCCAGTCCCTTGAAGCCGGCCTTCTTCGTTTCGCTGCGGAACCAGTCAAGCGCCTTTTTCGTTTGCTCTACGCCACCCAGTCCCTGTATCAGTTCGTCCAAATCATAAATCATGAAACTCGGTTTTCCGTCAACCGTGTAATAGGACGGATGCAGGAAGTATTTTTCGATCACGCGGCGGCAGACCACTTCAAATTCATCCCTGTCCACGGCTCCGTTCCAGAGGATGGAATTGTTCGGACGGCCGGCCAGCCGCTTGTCCCAAGTCAAGTTCACATCATGGTTGGCCCACATCAGGTAAAATTTCACCCGGTCGTTGTTCCGGGCTTTCAGGTAGCCGTCATTCAAGTGTCCTTCAAGAAAAGGCATCCCGTCGTACCAGTACCCGTCGAAAATAAACACAGTATCCCCGGGGTCGGCTGCTGCATTAATTTCCATCTCCGCCACATACGGGTCAGCTTCATTGATGTACCCCCACAGCGGATATCTTGGTTGTTCATGTCCCGGATACTTGGCTGCGTTACTTTTGACGGTCTGCCACTCGCCGATTCCGTCGGGCCAGAATATTTTCGCCCTGTCGTCAGGGTGGTAAGACGGCCACACAAAGGCAGC
>JAITQL010000039.1 GCA_031288935.1 Tannerella sp. | reverse complement strand
TTGCATCGTGTTACATTGCCATTTTGTTATGGTGCGGAGCCATTGCATCGTGTTACATTGCCATTTTGTTATGGTGCGGAGCCATTGCATCGTGTTACATTGCCATTTTGTTATGGTGCGGAACCATTGCATCGTGTTACATTGCCATTTTGTTGTGTTGCGGAACCATTGCATCGTGTTACATTGCCATTTTGTTGTGTTGCGGAGCCATTGCATCATGTTACATTGCCATTTTGTTGCGATGCGGAGCCGGTGCAGCACACTGTCCGATGATTAAACAGACCGGAACCGTTCGTTCCCGTTCCGCCTGTCTGTTTCCGAAAAAGTTTTCGCGAATTTGATGTGCCGGCATTAGATTTTCAATTGTCCCATCAGATTCAGGTCTATCCGGTTGCGGCCTTCGATTGCCTCCAGATCGCTGCCGATGGTATCGCCCTCAAAGTAGTGCGTCCAGGCGATTTTGGCCGACAGGGAAAACCTTTCCGTCAGGTGATACCGGACAACGGACGAGAGGCGCATCCCCTGCCCGTACAGGAAGGGAGTATTGTAGACATAGAGCAGTTTTTTTTCATACGAACTGAGCCGGCTGTTGTAATCGTCGGTATCGAAGCAGGCCAGGTACACGTCCGCCTGCAAGGGTATCCGGACGGATTTCCATCCGGCGCTCTGCGAAATCATCCATCCGAAACTTTCCTGCTGCAAGGCTTCGCGGTAGAGCGACACGTCGGCTGCCGTCCGTAAAACCAGCCCGGTCAGCGGCGAAGACGTCATCTGCCACCGGACGCGATGCTGGGCATACGGCATCAGGGGCGTTTCGGGCAGCGTGCCGGACACATGGTTCCGTTCCCTTTGCCGGTAACGGTAGCGGAGATACATCGACCAGGCGTTGCGGATCGAATAGTCTGCCTGCCCCATGTATTCGATGCCCGAAGAAGGCGCATCCACATTGTATTTCATCCACGGAAAGCGGAAAAAGTCCACGTAGCCTGCACATTTCCACCGCGGCGCCGGCGTCAGCTGCACCCCCATGTAAAGTCCCTCTTCATTCTGCACGGTCGAGTTCTGCGCAAAGGCATTTGCGTAATAAGCCTGATAATCCCGCGCGTAGGAACGATACAGGATCAGACCGGAGACATACGAGGCCGGCGTCCACTGAAAGGCATTCAGCGTAGCCCGGCCTCCATTGGCCGAAACAGCCGTCTCGCCGAACAGTTTCAGCGATTTGATCTTGAACAGGTAGTCCAGACCGACATTCACGTTCTGCGTTCCGCGAAAATAGAAGCGGTTATACGGCGCCGGCTCCGGGTCTACATACAGGTTTCCGTAGTCATACCTCATGGCCGTCAAGCCAATCGCGACCTGCGGCGTCGCATAGCGGACATTCCCGCCATACGTCTGCGTGCCCGCCGTGTGCATCTTCGAGCGGTCATTCTCCACCCGGTGCAGTCCGTCGGTCTTGAACGAGGTAATGCGCAAGCTGTCCGCACTCGCATCCAGCCGGCGGCAAGAGTAAAAGAGACTGGCCTCCCAGTCCTTCCAGCGAACGGTAGAAGCCGCACCGCGGAAGAAATCCGTCTCGTTGGTTGAATAATGACGCCGGAAGCCGTTGGTTCTTCGTTCCGCCTGCGTCAGGAACGCATTCCGGCCGGGCATGAAATCATGGCTGACGACCAGTCCCTGTCCGAAAGAAACCTTGTAGTCCCCGACGGCCAGCGTTTTCAGCCACCCCATGTCCCGAAGCAGCAGATGAACGGAATAATAGTCATACCCTTTGTGCGTACGCTTCCAGAACGGTTCGCCGGCATCCTTTTCGGCTACCAGACCGGCTTGCACACGCTCGTCGAATGTGTAGGAATAGCGGAGGGAATGATAAAACGGCTCGCCCAGATACTTCCGGTTCGGATACTGTTGCAGGATACTGTCGGGTTGCGGTTTGTAACCCTGCTTTTCCTGCAAGAGGGGGTCATAACGTACCACGAACTCGCTCTTGCCGTATTTCTGCAGATTCCGGAAGGTCACCGGTCTCCGGGAAGAGACTTCGCCGGCATACACAAACGGAATGAACAGTTCGATTGTCGACCTGTCCAGCTCTTCCAGGTTTTTCAGTTCATAGATGGTAGCCATGCTTCCGTAACGTTTCCGGTAGGCAAGGATAGCCTCGATCTGCACATCCGAAAGGAAAGGCAGCCGCTTGAACATGTCCGCCGTAGCCGTGTTCAAGTCCATCGGATGCTCCGCCAGATACGACAGGTCGGCATACAGCGATTCCATCTGTTCTTCGTTTTCCAACTCTTCCGATAACTCTTCAAGGTACTCCATCCACTTGTCGTTCGATGGAATCGTCTGGCTTTTCAAAAGACAGCAGGATATGCACAGACCTGCGAGGCAAATTGTCAACAAGCGTTTCATAAGGCAATGCGTTATAATTGTTTTTAATTAAAATGAGCAGGACAAACCTATACCGGTACTCACGCCCAGTATCGGGTGATAAATCATCACCACATCCACCGTCACGCCGGCAAAAGCATATCCCGCACCCACCGAGGGCAGAAAGGGAGAGGTTTTCACTCCGGCACGCAGATGAAAATCGGGAAAAGGGCGGTATTCCATGCCCATTGAAGCACACAGGGGCGCTTCCCTGTTATGCGCCAGTCCGCCGGTCAGCAACAGATCGTCCATCATTTGCCAGTTGACGCCCAGTTCGATTAAATAAGCGGCGATCCGTTCACTATCTACACTTTCACTGTTTAATGAAACGGAAGGGAAATTAATGACAGACAGTGATAGGAACCAGTATTCCGCAGGTCGGAAGGAAGCGCCGATGTCGGTGGACAGGCGGGAAGCATCCGTTTCGAAGATTACGGACTGCAACAGGGCATACTGCACGCTGACGCCCAGTGCCCAGCAATCATTCAACTGCTTTCCGACCGAAAGGCGAAACATGCTTTCACGGTATTCATCGTATCCGAAAGAGGCGATGTGCAAACCCGCCGGGAGGATGCGGTTTGGAAGGCAGAATCCACCGCTGACCGTAGCCAGTTCCTTGATGGAATACCGATTGAAATAGTCGATTCGCGCATCCTTGCGATCTTGCCATGCCAATAACGCCGGATTGAAAAGGACTGCGTGCGTCACGCCATTCCCGCCCATCCCCAGCGTACGGACGTCCGCCAACCGGAGATTGTCTCTTGCCGAAATAAAAATACAGTTGATACTCAGCAGTAGTCCGATCAATTGAAACTTATGTAATCGCATGATGCTTTTCAAATTCAATTTTTGCAAAATTGTTTCCTTCGCTGTCGAGGATATTCTCAATGCGGATGCGGTCGCCGAGCACAGTCGACAGGAAGCCCTCCAGGATGACGAAATCGGTTTTTTGTCGCCGCTTGATTGCCCGGTCGAAACGGATGTAATGATTCTTTTCCATATGGTTTACTGGCTTTGATTGCCCAAAATTACAGCTATTTTTTTGCGGAGGCAAATCCTTCTCCCTTTTTTTCTCCGGCCGGCGGAATTTCACACGGACTATCACTTTTTCCCCAGGACAAACGTATCTTCCCTTCGGGTAAATGTTAAATCCGTATGGCCATACGGGTCTTCCGTTTGACCATACGGGTTTTCTGTTTGGCCATACGGGTTTTCCGTTTGACCATACGGGTCTTCCGTTTGACCATACGGGTTTTCCGTATGGCCATACGGGTTTTCTGTTTGGCCATACGGATATTCCGTTTGACCATGCGGGTTTTCCGTTTGACCATACGGATATTCCGTTTGACCGTACGGGTTTCCCGTTCGGGCAGGGTAAACGCATATTCATTCGGAGCGCAGCACAGCTCTCGATGGAGAGCAAACAGGGAGGGTAGCAGGCAGGGAGATTTTCGGCGTCGCGGGGAGGCGGTTTTGTTCAATTTTTGTGCGCGGATATGCGGGAATCGGGTTTTATGATGTACATTTGCA
The DNA here is from genome assembly GCA_031288935.1 of Tannerella sp. Lineage (GTDB taxonomy): Bacteria > Bacteroidota > Bacteroidia > Bacteroidales > Tannerellaceae > Tannerella. The sequence goes on along the minus strand of JAITQL010000039.1, from coordinate 7,816 downwards.
CGTGATTGTGTATAAAATGAATGATATGGATTTTGAGCCTGAAGAGGAGATCGCAGCGATGAGCATCGAAGAGTGTCAGCAGACGCTGCTGGGACTGGCGCTGGAGTTTGACAGGATTTGCCGTAAGCACGGGATTCCGTACTACATGCTGGGGGGGACGATGCTGGGGGCTGTGCGTCACAGGGGGTTTATTCCGTGGGATGACGACATGGATTTCGGCGTGCCGCGTGCCTGGTTCGACCGGCTGAAGGCGGTTTTGGCCGAGGAGTTGCCGCGACATGCGCGGGTGCACGAGTTGAACAGTCCGGCGTATCATCTTTCCAATTTTCTGAAGATCGACGACGGTCGCACGCGGCTTGCCTACCGGGGGCTGGAATGGATCAGCGGGCTGGGCGTGAATATTGACATTTTCCCGCTGGACGACGGGCTGAGGACGGCCGCCGGCACGCGCCGGTTTGTGCGCTACATCCTGTTTTTTCTGCAATGGAAGGATTTGCTTCGCATAGATCCGGCCATACGGAAGGGCGCCAAGAAGGGGGTGGCCGAATGGGTGCGTTTGCTGCTGCCCGTTTCGGCCGGAAGGCTGCTGAGGCACGTGGAGAGAAGTATCCGCCGGTTTGCGACGCCGGATTCGCCCTTTTACGTCAACTATTACGGCGCGTGGGGGCTGAGGGAAATGGTTGCCAAAAGAGATTTCGGCCAGCCGAAAGAGTATCCGTTCGGCGAGTACCGCTTTTATGGCGTGGACGATGCGGATGCTTACCTGACGCGGCTGTACGGCGACTACATGCAGCTGCCTCCTGCGGATCAGCAGACGCATCATGCCTCCTGCGCGCATGTACTGGCGGAATCCTGCATTTAAATTGAAAGGAAACAGGCATGTTGGCACATGATCATTTTATTCGCAGAATCATCGGGGATCACTTCCGGTTTGCCATTAATTTTTTCAGGACAGCAAACGTGTACCGGCGCAAGTTCAGTGCGACGGGAAGGAAGCGTCACACGCCCTCGCTGGTGGTTTTCATGGTGGACGGCTTCATGATTCACGGCGGCCTGGGCGACCGGCTCAAGGGAATCGTCAGTACGTATGCCCTCTGCAAGGTGAAGTCGCTCCCGTTCCGTATCTGCTTCGATTCGCCCTTTGTATTGCAGGATTATCTGGCGCCCAACCGGTATGACTGGATTCCGGGTGCGGACGAGGGGATTGTTTTTTCAAGGAAGTGCGCGCGGATCGTCAACGTTCACAACGATCCGCAGGCAAAGGCTTTGCTGGGGCTGCGCCCTTCGCGTTCCCGGCAGTATCACGTGTACGGAAACATGGATCTGCTGGAGCGTATTCACGGGAGGTGGGGCATACGCTTCGACTGGTCGGATCTGTTCGACGAACTGTTCAAGCCGTCGGAGGCGCTGGCGGAGGCGATCGCGGCAAACAGGCAGCGAATCGGCGGCGCGTATGTTTCGATGCACTTCCGTTTCCAGCAGTTGCTGGGCGACTTCACGGATCCGGACTGCGCGATCCTGCCCGCTGCGGAAAGGGAACGGCTCGTGGAGACGTGCGCGGCCTGCGTCGAGGAGACGCAAAGGCAGACCGGTTGCCGCCTGCTGGTCATATCCGACAGCCGGCGGTTTCTTGAAAGGATGGAAGGGCTGGCGAATGTCCATACCCTGCCGGGGATTGTGGTACATATGGATTATGTGCAGACGGAGGAAAACGCTTCCGTCGCCCATTTGAAAACGTTCCTGGATTTTTTCATGCTGCGCTGTTCGGAGAAGGTATATACGGTTGCGGCAACCGGGATGCACCTGTCCGGCTTTCCGCTTTATGCCGCCCGGTCGGCCGGTATTCCTTACGAAATCATACGGCTCGGCAGCGACGGGCGCGCGGCGAACGGCGACGAAGCGTGAAGCACGTCCGCACTGTGCCCGGTCAGACGGCCGGCAGACCCATGCCGGTGATCTTGCGGTACAGGTCGAGGGCGTAGACGTCCGTCATGCCGGAGATGTAATCCAGGATGCACTGTATTTTTCCATAAACCGTGTCCGCATGAATGTCGTACTGCTCCGGGATGCGGTTCAGAAGGAGTTTGCTGTATGACTTTTCGGGATGGAGGACGGCTTCCATGAGGATGTCGATCAGGGAACTGAAGATGTGATAACCGGCCAGCTCGACTTCCACGACTTCGTTGGCTTTGTAAATCTTCCGGTAGGCCGTATCGGAGCATGCCTTGTAGGCTTCTTTTGCCCGCTTGCCGATGCCTTCGATCAGCGGCCGGTCATACGTTCCGTCGAGCAGCGCCTCTTCGTTTTCCAGAAAAATGCGCGTACACTCGTCCACCAGCAACCCGATGATGCAGGAACGCAGATAGGCAATCTGTTCGTTTATGTCGTTTACGATATGTAACGTCTTTCGGATACTTCCCAGCCGTTCGTCTTCAAAATAACGCAACAGAAGCGCAGTCGTCTCGTCCGTCGTCAGGATACGCAGTTTGTGCGCGTCCTCAATGTCCATGATCTGATAGCAGATGTCGTCGGCCGCCTCCACGAGGTATACGAGCGGATAGCGCGCATACCTGTTCAGCGAAGGCTGCGTTTTGTGGATACCCAGCTCGCAGGCGATGCGGGTATAGGTTTCTTCCTCCGACTGGAAAAACCCGAATTTCTTTTTTTCGTCCGTCGCCAGCGTAGAGGGAAAGGGGTATTTGATGATGGAGGCGATGGTACTGTACGTCAAGACAAATCCGCCCCGGCGCCGTCCTACGAACTGGTGCGTAAGCAGACGCAGCGCGTTGGCGTTCCCTTCAAAACGGGTGAAATCTTCCCACCGTCCCCCTTCGTCGCAGACCGGCCGTTCCAGGCATTTGCCGTTTCCTTCCTTGAAATAGGCGGAGATCGCCCGTTCGCCCGAATGTCCGAAAGGCGGATTCCCCATGTCGTGCGCCAGGCAGGCGGCCGAAACAATCGAGCCTACTTCCGAAAAGTCAGCCTCCTGCTCCGAATGTTTCTGCACCAGCGCGGCCGCCACGTTATTTCCCAGAGATCGTCCCACGCACGAAACCTCCAGGCTGTGCGTAAGTCTGTTGTGCACAAAGATACTCCCCGGAAGGGGGAATACCTGCGTCTTGTTTTGTAACCGCCGGAAAGGGGATGAAAAGATGAGCCGGTCGTAATCGCGCTGAAAGTTGGTACGTTCATGTTTTCGTTCATGACAGGCTTCAATCCCAAAGCGTTTCCCGGAAAGTAATTGTTTCCACTGCATATACTTGTTCCTGTTAATCGGGCAACAAAGATAGTCATTTCTATATTTTTAGGGGTGAAGAGTAGGAAAAACAGACGTTTTTTCATATTTTTGCGCCTCATTTGAAAAATAATCATATTACTGATGAATATATCGTACAACTGGTTGAAGGAATACCTTCCGTTAGAGATGCAGCCGGACGAGGTGGCTGCGGCATTGACCTCGACAGGCCTGGAGACGGGAAACGTGGAAGAAGTGCAGCCGGTCCGGGGCGGGCTGGAAGGATTGGTGATCGGCGAAGTGCTCACCTGCGCGGCACATCCTAATTCCGATCATCTGCACGTCACGACGGTACGCACGGGCAGCGGGGAACCGCTTCAGATCGTTTGCGGCGCGCCGAACGTGGCGGCCGGACAGAAAGTGGTCGTCGCCACGGTGGGGACGACGCTGTACAGCGGCGAAGAGAAATTCGCAATCAAGAAGAGTAAAATCCGCGGCGTGGAATCGCACGGCATGATTTGCGCGGAAGACGAGATCGGCATCGGAACCGACCATTCCGGCATCATCGTTCTTCCGGACGACGCGCCGGCGGGCATGGCGGCCAAGGCCTACTACGGCATCGAGAGCGATTACGTGCTCGAAGTCGATATTACGCCCAACCGCGTGGACGCAACGTCGCACTACGGCGTGGCGCGCGACCTGGCCGCCTGGCTTGCGCAAAACGGACGGCCGCTGACGCTCCGCCGTCCGGACGTGGAGGCGTTCCGGGTAGACCGCCCCGCGCCCGCAGTGGAGGTGGAGGTTGCCAACACGGAAGCCTGTCCGCGTTATTCCGGCCTGACGGTTCGCGGCGTGACGGTGAAGGAAAGCCCCGCGTGGCTGAAGAACAGGTTGCAGGCGATTGGCCTGCGTGCGATAAACAATGTGGTGGACGTGACCAACTTTGTTTTGCACGAATCGGGGCAGCCGTTACATTCCTTCGACGCGGCGAAGATCAGGGGCGGGAAAGTGGTGGTGCGGACGTTGCCGGAGGGCACGAAGTTCGTCACGCTGGACGGTGTGGAACGCATCCTGAGCAGCGAAGACCTGATGATCTGCAACGCGGAAGAGCCGATGTGTATTGCCGGCGTCTTCGGAGGACTGGATTCGGGCGTGACGGAGCAGACGACGGACGTTTTCCTGGAATCGGCCTGTTTCCATCCGACGTGGGTGCGCCGGACGGCACGCCGCTTCGGTCTGAACACCGATGCTTCCTTCCGCTTTGAACGCGGGCTGGATGCGAATCAGACCGTTTGCGTCCTGAAGCGTGCCGCCCTGCTGATCCAACAGCTGGCGGGGGGCGAGGTGACGGGAGAGATTCGGGACGTGTATCCCGAAGAAGTCAAGCCGTATCCCGTGGAGGTCTCTTTCCGCAAAATAAACGCGCTGATCGGGAAAGTGATTCCGCCGGATACGGTCAAGCGTATCCTGGCTTCGCTGGAGATGGAGGTCGTCTCCGAAACGGCGGACGGTTTGTCGCTCCTTGTGCCGGTGTACCGGATGGACGTGCGGCGCGAGGTGGACGTGATCGAAGATATTCTCCGGATTTACGGATATAATAACATAGAGGTGGGCGAACAGCTCCGGTCTACGCTTAGCTACCGGATGCCGACCGACCGCAGTTACCGGCTCGAGAATCTCGTTTCCGACCAGTTGTGCGGCGCCGGCTTTTACGAGATCATGAACAATTCGCAAACACGGCTCGCCTGGTACGAGGGGCTGACCGTGTATCCGCCCTCCAGCGCCGTGCAGCTGCTCAATCCCCTCAGCGCCGACCTGAACGTCATGCGCCAGACGCTCCTCTTCGGCGGTTTGCAAAGCATTGCCGGCAACATAAGGCACAAAAACAAAAACCTGCGTTTCTTCGAGTTCGGCAACTGCTATGCGTATCGCGAGGAAAAGACGGCGCCGGAGAACGCCCTCTCGGCTTATTCCGAAGAATACCGGCTGGGCCTGTGGATGTGCGGGCGGCGCGTGGAGAACAGCTGGGCGCACGCCAACGAGGAAAATTCGGTCTACGAGTTGAAGGCGCACGTGCTGCACATCCTTGCGCGGCTGGGCATTGACCGGCGGAAAGTATCCGAAAGCCCTTGTTCCGACGAACTGTATGCGTCGGGCATCCGGTTGCAGACGGCTTCGGGGCGCACGCTGGGAACGGTGGGCGTTATCGACCGGAAGCGGTTGAAAAGTATGGACATTGGCGAGGAAGTCTGTTTTGCCGAGCTGTCCTGGGATGCGCTGATGAAGGAAATCCGCAAGTCCGCGGTCGTTTTCTCGGAGATTGCCAGATTTCCCGAAGTCAAACGCGACCTGGCCTTGCTGCTGGACAAGGAAATCCCGTTCCAGTCCGTCGAACGGACAGCCTTTGAAAGCGAACGCAAGCTGCTGAAGCGCGTGGAACTGTTCGATGTGTACGAAGGCAGCCATCTGGCGCCGGACAAGAAGTCCTATGCCGTCAGTTTCTATTTGCAGGATGAAAGCCAGACGCTGACCGACGCGCAGATCGACCGCATCATGCAGAAAATACAAACCGGTCTGGAAACAAAGTTGGGCGCCAGACTGAGATAATCTAAACCGACTGAAATGAAATTGAACTAAATTATACGAATATGGGAAGAGCATTTGAATATCGCAAAGCAAGAAAGCTGAAACGCTGGGGCAACATGTCCCGCGTCTTCACGAAAATAGGAAAAGAGATCACGATGGCCGTCAAGGCAGGCGGGGCAGAGCCGGAAACCAATCCCCGGCTGCGCATCCTGATGCAGACGGCCAAAAAGGAAAACATGCCGAAAGACAATGTAGACCGCGCCATCAAGAAGGCCACCTCCAAAGACTTCACGGACTACAAGGAAGTGAATTATGAAGGCTACGGACCGTTCGGCATCGCCGTTTTCGTGGAAACGGCCACGGACAATACGACGCGCACCGTGGCCAACATCCGCAGTTACTTCAACAAACACGGAGGATCGCTGGGAACAAGCGGCTCGCTGGAATTTCTCTTCGATCACAAGTGCGTGTTTCACATCCTCAAAAAGGAAGATCTTTCGATCGAGGAGCTGGAACTGGAATTGATTGACTACGGCGTGGAGGAGCTGGAGGAAGACGAAAACGAAATCGTCCTGTACGGCGAATTTGCGCAGAACACGGCCATCCAGAACTACCTGGAAAGTCAGGGCTATGAAATCACCTCGAGTGAGTTTGTACGTCTTCCGAACGACCAGAAGGACGTCACGCCCGAACAGCGCGAAACGCTCGAAAAGCTCCTTGAAAAGATCGAGGAAGACGAAGACGTGCAGAACGTCTTCCACAACATGAAGGAAGAAGAATAGCATCTCCCTGCTTCCGTTTCCGTTTACCGCCTTCGCGGGTGCGGCAAACGGTTTGAAAGCCATCCGAAACCGTACAGCGGCGCCGGATGGCTTTTTTCTTGCGGAAAAGACGCGAACACATCCCTCTCAAACCGTTTCTTCCCGCTCCGCTGCCAGTTTCTCCAGCCCCGAACGGTATTCCGACACGATTTCATCCATGATCGCCTTCACCGGCTCAATCTGCCGGACGGTCGAACTGATTTGTCCGATCTCCAGCATCCCGTTCTCCAGGTCGCCCTCAAAAATACCCTGTCTGGCACGCCCCCGCCCCAGTAATGCCTGCATTTCTTCCACACCGGCGCCTCGATCCTCGGCATCATTGACCTGGCGGTAGAATCCGTTTTTTATCATTCGCGTGGGAGAAATCTTTTTCAGCGTAAGCAACGTATCGCCCTCGCCGGTTTCAATGCACCGCCGTTTAAAATCCGCGTGCGCCGCACTTTCTTCCGCAAGCGCGAACCGCGAACCGATCTGCACGCCGTCCGCACCCAGACACCTGGCCGCCAGCATCGCTGCGCCGCTGCCGATCCCTCCGGCGGCAATCAACGGCAGACGTGTGACCGCCCTTACTTGCGGAACCAGCGCAAGCGTCGTCGTTTCTTCGCGTCCATTATGTCCGCCCGCCTCAAATCCTTCGGCGACGACAGCGTCCACGCCGGCTTCTTCGGCCTTCAACGCAAAACGTGAGCTGGAAACTACATGAACCACCGTAATCCCGTGATCATGCAGCGTTTTTGTCCACGTTTTGGGATTGCCCGCCGAAGTGAACACAATCTTTACACCTTCATCCATGATTACCTTCATGATTTCCTCCGCTTCATAATACATTAGCGGAACATTAACCCCAAAGGGAAAAGGCGTAGCCGCCCTGCATTTACAAATATGTTCGCGCAACACGTCCGGGTGCATCGAACCCGATCCCAACAAACCCAGTCCGCCGTTATTGCTCACTGCCGAAGCCAGTTTCCAGCCGCTGCACCAGACCATCCCGCCCTGAACAACGGGATACTTTATTTTCAATAATTCCGTCACCTTATTTTCCACAACACTTTTATTTAAAGAGATAATCCCTGCAAAAATAGTAAATATCCCGGTTTAGCAACGTAAAATGAATAACCTGTAAAAAATTGTTTGCCGACTGTCCCATTCCCGTAGGGAATATAGCCCGGCAGAA
>JAITQL010000246.1 GCA_031288935.1 Tannerella sp. | reverse complement strand
AAATCAGCGCAAACCAAGCCGCTACCGGTGGAGGAATTTTCAATGAAAACGGCAGTATACGGATGCTGAATGTAACAGTCAGCGGTAATAAAGCCGAACAAGCCGGTGGCCTCCATAACAGAAACGGTGACCCGGAGATTCACAATACGATTCTATGGGACACTGTGGCTACGCAGAGCGGCGTCTTGAATAAAGAGATATGGAACGAAGAAGGCAATCCGTCGTATGCTTATAGCCTGATTGGCGGCTCGAAAGGGAGCGGCGAAAGCTGGTTAACGGAACTGGGCATAGACGGTGGCCATAACAAGGATGCCAATCCGGGATTCCAGCAACGAGGTGTGGAAAGCGACGGTGTGACGCTGCGTGACGGCGATTATCATCTGCTGGAGGAAGGAGCTGCGCTGAACACCGGCGCCAACATGTATGTACTGCGTGGCATTCATACGCCGTGGAACCTCTGGTTGAATGAACCGAAGGAGTCTTTCGTGGAAGGCCTGCCGATGGATCTGGACTATCATGCGCGCATAGCGGACGACTACATCGTGGATATGGGCGCCTATGAATACCACAGCGACCCGTTGATATTCCCGCCGATCAAGCGTGAAGTAATTCTGCCGGCGGTAGAAGGCGTCCGGACGGATCCGGTGGCCGGCACTTACTATGTGGACAGCCGTCAGGACTTCGTATTTACCGTCTATCCGTCCGACATGTATGCAGACCGGCAATTGGTCGTTACGACTTCGCGGACGAGTATTCCGGATGAAGAGGGCGTTGTGATCCGGGACAATGAGGACGGCAGTTATCTGGTGACGATTCGCCATATCCAGGACCGGATAGAGATCTATATCGACTTCGAGTATCCCGCCGGTGTGCAGGCGCCGTCCGGCAACCGGATCTGGGCGTTCCGGAACCAGTTGCATGTGGAAACGACAAAAGCCGTTTCCGTCCTGAGCATTTATACCCTGTCCGGATACTTGCATGCACAGCATATGGTGAGAGCGGGCAAGACCGTCCTCACGTTGCCCGAAGGGGTATATGTCGTGTCACTCGACCGAAGCGGAATGAAAAAGAAGATCATCATTCGCTGATCGGAAACCACTGTTTACGGCTGTTATGAAAACCACATAAATAGCCTTTACGGGAACCTTTTGGCTTCTCGCGTTTTCAACGCGAGAAGTTCAAAAGGTTTTTTTGCGGTGGCAGGCCGGGGAATGGAGAATGACGGGGCGCGGAGAATTAAGAATTAAGAGGTAAGAATTAAGAATGATGAAATGTAAGAACAACACAGCCATCGCCCAAACAATCGCCCGTCCATGCAAACGGCGGAAGGGCAACGCCCTGGCAAGCATCAGCACAGGGCAGCGCCCTGTGACCCCGTCGGCGATCACCAGCCAAGCCCTGAAAGGGCGCAAGCAGACATGGAAACAGGCTTGCGCCCTTTCAGGGCTTGGCCATTGTCGCACCACCATACACAGGGCGTTGCCCTGTGCTGTTGCTTAAAGGGCGTTGCCCTTCATATCGGCTACGCCGATGAGGACGTGTCCCCGTTCGGGAGAGATTGCCATGCAGTAACAGGTATCCTGAAAGGAACGCCGCGCCCCGTCCTTGCGAACGCAGTGAAGCAATCCAGCCACCTCTCCCCCGCCCTCCCCGCAAGGGAGGGCGCCGGGCGGCCTCGTGTCTCGCAGGAACGGCGCTGTCTTCTGCACAGCCGCCTTGAATCTTTGAATCCTTGAATCTTTGAATTTTTTCGTACATTTGCGCATCAAACGAGTACGAATTTGCGGTTCGCCGCGTTAGATTAAATAAAAAATGAGGGTCATAGATTTGATAAACGGGAGCAGGCAAACGGCGTTTTCTTTCGAGATTTTGCCTCCGCTCAAGGGTAACAGTATTCAAAAAGCATATCAGGTGATTGACAGGTTGAGGGAGTTTGACCCGAAATACATTAATATCACGTCTCATCACAGCGAGTACATCGAAAAAACACAGCCCGACGGAAGCATCCGCAAAGTCAATATTCGCAAGCGACCGGGGTCTGTAGCCATTGCTTCGGCCATCCAGAACCGGTATGGCATCACGGCCGTACCGCATATCATCTGCAAGGGGTTTACCAGGGAAGAAACGGAATATGCACTGATCGACCTGAACTTTCTCGGCGTATACGACCTGCTGTTGCTGCGCGGCGACGACAGGAACCAAACAGGCGAAGAGGCTTCCCGATGCTATCATCCACATGCAAGCGACTTGCAACAGCAGGTCAACCGCTTCAATCAGGGGATTGCCCTGGACGAATCGCGCTTTGAACAGCCGGAAACGCCCTTCTCCTACGGCATGGCCTGCTATCCGGAGAAGCACGAGGAGGCGCCGAACATGGATTCGGACATCTTCCATGCAGTGGAAAAAGTGAAAAACGGCGCCGGCTATTTGGTCACGCAGATGTTTTTCGACAATGCAAGGTACTACGCCTTTGTCGAACGCCTGCGCGCCGAGGGGGTTACCGTGCCGGTGATTCCGGGTATCAAGCCGATTGTCTTTACGAGCCAGCTGACGGTGTTGCCGAAAGTGTTCCGTTCCGACATTCCGGAAGCGCTGGCCTCGGCGCTGCGCAAGTGCAAATCCGACGACGAAGCCAAAGCCGTGGGCGTGGAATGGAGCATCATGCAATGCAAAGACCTGATCGCAAACGGCGTGCCCAGCTTGCATTTCTACACGCTCATGGCGTCCGAAAGCGTCCGCCGGATCGCCAGGGAAATTTATTAAATTCAAGATTCAAGATTCAAGATTCAATTATTATTCACTTATACAATGAAACGAAGACATTT